>CAKORG010000004.1 GCA_934101495.1 uncultured Bacilli bacterium | reverse complement strand
ATACCTACTTTGAAAGTATTTCCATACTTTTCATAATAAGCACGATATTCTTTATCAGATAAAGTTTGTTTAACTTCTAGTGGTGCTGCACCTGGATCAATAACTACATAACTTACGAAATATAGTACTTCTTCAAGGTCCCTAGGTGACATATCTAGGACAAGTCCCATTTTAGAAGGAACACCTTTAAAGAACCAAATGTGAGAACAAGGAGCAGCAAGTTCAATGTGCCCCATTCTTTCTCTTCTTACCTTTGAACGAGTTACTTCAACACCGCAACGATCACATATGATATTTTTATATCTTAATCTTTTATATTTACCACATGAACATTCAAAGTCTTTTGTTGGTCCAAATATCTTTTCACAGAATAAGCCATCTCTTTCAGGTTTAAGGGTACGATAGTTTATAGTTTCAGGTTTTTTAACTTCACCATAAGACCATGCACGTATCTTTTCTGGTGATGCAATACTAACCTTAATACCTTTAAATTTACTAACATCTATCATTATTCTTCACCTTCCCCATCATCTTGAATATCATCTTCGATATCACCTGGAAACTCTAAATCATCTAAATTTTCTTCATCTTCGAAATCATCATCTTCAAAATCACCAAGATCATCTTCTATTTCATTATTTTTGTTAAGTTCTTTAGTTGTAACATCTATTTCATTAATACTAAATGCTTCATTATCATCTTCGTCTTCTTCAATATCTTTAAATTCAACAACGTTATTATCATTATCAATTACTTGAACATCTAATGCAAGTGCTTGGAATTCTTTAACTAGAACACGGAAACTTTCAGGAACACCAGCTTGGTCAATAGTTTTGCCTTTAACTAGTGATTCATAAACTTTAACACGACCAGTAATATCATCGGCTTTAACAGTTAAAATTTCTTGTAAGACATGTGATGCACCATAAGCATATAATGCCCAAACTTCCATTTCTCCGAAACGTTGTCCACCGAATTGAGCTTTACCACCTAAAGGTTGTTGAGTAACAAGTGAATAAGGACCTGTTGCTCTAGCATGAAGTTTATCATCAACCATGTGATGTAATTTAACCATATACATAACACCAACATTAATTCTATGGTCAAAAGCATCACCAGTACGTCCATCATATAAAACAACTTTACCATCTGGAGCCATACCAGCTTCCTTCATTTCTTCAGAAATATCATCCCAAGTTGCACTATCAAATACTGGAGTTGCATAATGAACACCTAATTTTTTACCAGCCATACCTAAGTGTAATTCTAAGATTTGTCCAATATTCATACGAGATGGAACCCCAAGTGGATTAAGCATTACATCTACTGGTTTACCATTTGGTAAAAATGGCATATCTTCTTCTGGAAGTATAAGAGAAATAACCCCTTTATTACCATGACGACCTGACATTTTATCCCCAACTTGAATTTTACGTTTTTGAATAATATATACTCTTATAATTTTTGATACCCCAGCAGGTAATTCATCACTATTTTCTTTAGTATAAACTTTAACATCATGAACAATACCACCAGCACCGTGTTCTACACGTAGTGATGTATCTCTAACTTCACGAGTCTTTTCACCAAATATAGCATGTAATAATTTTTCTTCAGAAGTAAGTTCTTGCATTCCTTTTGGTGTTACTTTACCAACTAGAATATCACCATCTCTAACTTCAGTACCAATTCTTACAATACCATTTTTATCTAGATTCTTACGAGCATCTTCCCCAACATTTGGAATATCTCTTGTAATTTCTTCTGGCCCTAATTTAGTATCACGACAATCAATATCGTAATGTGATATATGAAGTGATGTATAAACATCATCCTTTACTAATCTTTCGTTTAATATAACAGCATCTTCGTAGTTATAACCTTCAAATGTCATGAATGCAACAGTTAAGTTTTTACCAAGTGCTAGTTCACCCATATCAGTAGATGGACCATCAGCAATAACTTGACCACGTTTAATCGCATCACCAGCTTTAACAATTGGATGATGGTTAATACAACTTGATGCATTACTTCTTTCATAGTTTGCTAAATGATATGTATCTTTACCACCAGCTGTTTTAACTATAATTTTTAAGCCATCGGCATATTCAACTACACCATCTGCTTTAGCTACAATAGTTGAACCAGAATCTCTTGCTGCAATACATTCAACACCAGTACCAACAATTGGAGCTTCACAAGTAAGTAGTGGAACTGCTTGACGTTGCATGTTAGCACCCATCAAAGTTCTATGAGCATCATCGAATTCCAAAAATGGAATACAACTTGTTGTAATTGCTACAACTTGACTTGGAGCAACATCGACATAATCAATCTTTTCACGTTTTACATAAATAGTATCCCCATTAAAACGAGCTACTACTTCATCATCTATAATTCTATCATTATCATCAAGTTTTACTGCAGCTTGACTAATTGCATGACCTTTTTCTTCATCAGCAGTTAAATAAACAACTTCATCAGTAACAACACCATCAACAACTTTATGATATGGAGTCATTATAAATCCATAATCATTAATCTTAGCATAACCTGCAAGTGATGTAATAAGACCAATGTTTTGTCCTTCTGGTGATTCAATCGGACAAATACGACCATAGTGTGATGCATTAACGTCACGAACATCCATACCAGCACGTTCACGAGAAAGACCTCCAGGTCCAAGACTTGACAAACGTCTTTTATCAGTAAGTTCTGCTATTGGGTTAATTTGATCCATAAATTTTGATAATTGTGAAGAACCAAAGAATTCTTTTAATGCTGCTGTAACAGGCCTAATATTAATTAATGTTTTAGGTGTTACAGTATCTAGTTCTTGAGTAGTCATTCTTTCACGAATAACTCTTTCCATTCTAGCCATACCTATTCTAAATTGATTTTGAACAAGTTCACCAACTTGACGAACACGACGATTTCCTAAGTTATCAATTTCATCATCAGAACCAATATTTTCATGTAAACCAATATAATAACTTAAAGATGCATAAACATCAGGAATAGTTAAACGTTTAATATCAACACTTTGATCTACACCAATAATATTGATAGTTTTCTTTTCATCCATTGGATCCACAACTTTAACAACTTGAACAGTTTTATAATCATCTAGTTCTTCATTAATTAAAATATCTTTAATATTTAAACCATTTGCAAAATAAGGTTTTAATTCTTCTAATAATTCTTTTGTTAAAACATCACCAGCTTTAGCAAGTGTCTTTTTACCATCAATTAAACTTTCAGCTAGTGTTAATCCTTCAAGTCTATCTAATACATTTAATTTTTTATTAAATTTATAACGACCAACTTTAGCTAAATCATAACGGAATCTATCAAAGAATCTTGTAATTAATTGGTTCTTTGATGAATCAAGTGTTGCTGGTTCTCCAGGTCTTAACTTTTCATAAATTTCTAGTAAAGCTTCATCAGTATTATTAGTTGAATCTTTTTCTAATGTATTTTTAATATATTCATTATCACCAAATACACTTATAATATCTTCATCGCTAGATAAACCTAAAGCTCTTAAGAATGTTGTAACAGTAACCTTTCTAGTTCTATCAATTCTAACATATAAAACATCTCTAGCATCTGTTTCATATTCTAGCCAAGTACCCTTATTAGGAATTAGTTCACCACTAATAATATGTCTTCCATTTTTATCTATTTCTTTTTTGAAATATACACTTGGACTACGAACTAATTGTGATACAATTACACGTTCTGCTCCATTTATGATAAATGTTCCAGCATCTGTCATAAGTGGCATGTCTCCTAAAAAGATTGTTTGTTCTTTTACTTCACCAGTTTCATGAATAAAAAGACGTGCTTCAACCTTTAATGGAGCGGCATAATTTACCATTCTTTCTTTTGCTTCTTTGATTGAATATCTTGGTTCATCAAAATAATAATCACCAAATTCTAGTGAAATATTACCAGTAAAGCTTTCAACTGGGAATAAGTCATCAAATATTTCTTTAATACCCGTTTCTAGAAATTCTTTATATGATTTCTTTTGAATTTCCAATAAATCATTCAACTCTAAAACGTTTTTCGTCTTCGAAAAACTTCTTCTTTCACGATAGTCACCAAATTTTTTAACTTTATAAGCCACGATATCACCCCATACACAATTTTTTAAGACTATTTTTTTCTTCGTTTTTATTTAAAAAATAAATACGCCACCAATTTAAAATTGTAAAGCTAAAACGTTAATTTGTCAATTAATTTTTGCTCTAAAAACATAAAAACCTTTACTTTTTGCCAAAACTTCAACACTATAACACTCTTTTAAGAGTTTTTCAGTCGATTTAGCACCTTGGTCTTTATTTATGACAAACCATAATTCGCCATTATCTAAAAGATGATTTTTAGCTCCTTTCAATATTTCTAACACAGTATTTTTACCTGCCCTAATCGGTGGATTAGTAATTATATATTCATATTTATTTTTTACACATTCATAAAGATTACTTTCGTAAGCTTTTCCATTTACTTCATTTAATTTAATATTTCTTTCACATAAATGAAGTGCTCTTTTATTTATATCAATTAATTCAACATTCATATTTAATATCTTGCTTGCAACTATTCCTAAAAAACCATAACCACATCCAACATCCAAAAGTGTACTGTTCTTTTCAATTTTTTTATGATTTTCTATAAAAGTTGCAATTAATAACTTTGATGCATAATCTATTTTATTTTTAGCAAAAACGCCATTGTCACTAAAAAACTCAAATGGTGTATTTTCATAACTATAAGTAAGTGTTCTTATCTCACTTTTTAAATTTGTATTGTTTGTAAAATAATGTTCCAAAGGCACTTTCCCCTTTTCTCGCTATAAAATCATTATACAATAAAAACTTGCACTTAGTCAATTGTTTTGTGCAAGTTTTATTAAAAAGTTTTAGCCACTTAGTCTATTTCTAAATCACAAATACTTTGATTAGCTTTGCTTTTAGAATTAGCCACAATTTTTTTACCATTTGAGCATTCTAACAAATCAAACTTTTCTAACTTATATTTCTTAGCAACTTCTAAATCTTCTTCATTTTTAAATACTTCATATTCTTTATCTTTAATTAAATCATCAAATTTAAATCTATCATCAGTTAAAAGATAACTAAGTTCATAAATATTATTACCATCATATTTAACATTTATAGTATTTAAACCATAATAGTAATAATCTTTTTCTTTAACTAAATTAGTTAATTTATTATCATCACTAGCTATTATTTCAAAACTATAAGTATCATAAATATTACTTGCTACAAGCTTTGTATTAGTTAAAGTTATTTTACCATCATTTATACTAGTTACTTTTCCATAAACATCCACATAATCATAAATTCTATATTTACTTAAATTTTCCTCAGTATTTACAATTAAAATATTATTCAAATTAAAATTAACATATCCATTTAATGTACTATCACTTTCTGTAAATGATGCTAGTTCAATATTTTCATTACCAGTAATTTTACTTATTTTACCATAAACATGTATAAATTTATGATGATACTTTTTAAAAGATTCCTCAGCATCTTGCATAAAACTATTTATATTGATAGCATCAAGATAATTATTACTACAAACATAATTTTTAGTATAACCATAATCTAAAGTTAAATTTCCATTACAATCAAATACTCTATAAAAGAAACTATTATAAGTTTTTACTTTATCACTACTTTTAATAGCATAACTAAATACTGGTACTCTTTTAAGTGTATAAAATAACAATGTATCAATTCCATAGCTAAACACAAGCATAATCAGAGGCACTAAGATAATATAAAATATATTTCTTTTCTTCTTTAAACAAAGACTCACAGTTATTAAAATAATGCCTACCACTAAACTAATTATTCTAAAAATAGAATATGTATTAATTAAAAATGGTACAATCATCAAAGTTATTCCAAATCCTAATAACACAATAAGTCTTTTTTTCATTTTAACGCCTCGTTTCCATATATATTATAACCCAATTTAGACAGAAAAAAAAGTTGAATTTAATCAACTTTTCACTTTTTTACTAATTTAAAGCGTCTTTTAATTTGCTTCCAGCTTTAAATGAAGCAACTGTCTTAGCAGGAATTTTGATAGCTTCTTTAGTAAGTGGGTTAATACCTTCTCTTGCAGCTCTTGTTTTAGCAGTGAATGTACCAAATCCAACTAAAGCAACCTTTCCATCTTTCTTTAATCCAGCAGTAATACCTGCGATTGTAGCATCAAGTGCACGAGCAGCATCAGCTTTAGAAAGTCCAGCTTCTTTTGCAATTAATTCTACTAATTCTGTTTTAGACATAATAATTACCTCCCAATTATCTAAAATATTTCGTAGGAACATTGTCCTTACATATTAAGACTATCAGAAAATCTAGGTAAAATCAAGAAAATTTTGCAATATTTTTTATATTTTAGCTAATTTTTTTTAGATTTTACAAGATTTTGACAATTTAAGGTACAAAAGGTTGTCTTAAAGCCCCATTATTAGTTCTTTCTAAATACTTAACTTCACATTTAATTTCAGGCATTATATACACAATATCTTTCTCCTTTATTTCTAAAATTGGCTTAATACTTTTCATATTCATTATTTTATTTGCAAGACTTCTTTTCTTACCTAAACTTACTTTTCCAACATATTTTAATTTACCTTTAATATGTTCCCCCAAAATCAAACTTATCACATAACTATTTTCTTTATTTATATAACCTAATACAATAAACTCCCCTTTTTGATAATTTTTTATCTTAAGCCAGTCTTCACTTCTTGTATTTATTTGATATTTACTATTTATTTTCTTAGCAACAACTCCTTCCATATTCATTCTTTTAATAATATTAAATAATTTTTTACCACTTTTTTTAACATACTTACTCTTTATAAATACATCATTATCTTCACATTTTTCAAGTATTTCTTTTCTCTTATCAAGACTTAAATTTATTAAATCAATGCCATCATACAAAATATCAAAACAAACAAATACTACTGGATTAGTTTTACTTAAATAATCAATAGTTTTCTTATTTTTCAAATGTATTCTTTTTTGAAGTTTTGAAAAAGATACATTACCATTTTCAAACATAATTATTTCACCATCAAAGATAACATCCTTCTTAAAATACTTACTTAATACTTTAATTTCAGGAAACATCTCAGTTATATCAACACCATATCTATTTTTTACTACCACTTTACCATTATTTACAAAAACTAAACTTCTAATGCCATCATACTTTATTTCATAAATATATTCATCATCATCAAATGGTTTATTTACTTCACCAAGAAGCATCGGTGTAAACTTTTCATTTAAAAGACTCATTTTTTCTCCTTCAAACTTTTTTCCAATGCTTTCATTAAATCATTAATTTGCTTCTTATTTGTACTTTTAGTTTTTGTAATCTTTTTACCATCTAATTTATCATCAATAGCTTTCTTCAATGTTTCTTGATATTCATCTTTATATTCATGAGGCTTAAATTCCCCATCCATACTCTCTATAAGTTTAACAGCTAAATCTAACTCTTTATTTGTTACTTTAACCTCCATATTTTTATCAGGTATTCTAACCTCTTCTTCAAAGTATAAAGTTGTAAGAATTATACCATTTGGTAAAGGTTTCAAAATTCCATAATAAAACTTAGGTCCAATTACTGTTTTAACTAAAGCTACTCTTTTAGTTTTCTTAAGTGCCTCATAAAATAAATTATAAGCTTTAGATTTCTTTTCAGTATTCAAAAAATAACTTTTTTCAAAATACCAAGGAGGTACACTTGTCTCTTTTATAAAAGATATAACTTCAATTTCTTTATCTTTATCAGGCTTTAAATTATCAAGTTCTGCCTTACTAAATACTAAATAACTATTTCTTTCAAACTCAAAACCTTTAACAATATCATTTTCTTTAACATCTTTTTTACAATGAGGACAATATTTAACATACTTTATCCTTTGTAAACATTTTTTATGTAACTGATTAAATGATGTATCATTATTCTTAATAATTGGGCTCAATAAAACAGGAATATTTACTAAAGCAAAAGAGATACTAGAATGTATATTTGGCATAACCATCACCATTTTTAGTATCTCTATTTTTATAGGTTTTATGCAGTTATACAATAAGAATTAAATAATATTAATAAATTATTTATTAAAATATTTTATTATTGCATCAACTATTCTTTCACTTGCATGACCATCCCCATAAGGATTAGAGGCTTTACTCATTTTTTCATACTCATTTTTATCTTTATAATATTATAAAATTTTTTTAGTTCAGTGTAAGAATTCAAAAAATAATTTGATACATTATTCCCTCGGTCAACATCTTCTATAATTTCTGTTAAACGATTAGAAAATATTTCCGCACCAGAATCACTCATATGTGTGTTGTCATAAAAAGATGATTCTTCAGAATATAATTTCATTCTATTTTTATCTAAATTAAAGTCGTAATATTCACAATTATATTCTTTAGCTAAATCGATATATTGAGAAAATATATCATCAAGATTACTATATTCGAGTATCATTCTTTCTGTAACTGGAGTTACAACCAATATAACTCTTATATCATTTTCCTTACATAATTTAATTATTTTGTCAAAATAGTTTAAACTTTCTTCTTTTATTTTAGTATCTAATACTTTTGTGTTTTTTACTTTCTCTTTGACTTCATCACTTAACAATTGATTATTACTTGGCATCGATAAGTAGCCAAATGTTTTATATTGTTCAATTGTATTGTGTATAGAAAAAGAATTTTTTGATCTTACAATTATATCTGAAAGTACTTTTCTATATTCTTCGGGTGTGAACGCATTTGTAAAGAAGTTTATTCTTTCAAATACATTATCAAATCTGCCAAGAACATATAAATCTCCTTCAAGACCTAAAGTTTTTCTATCTAATGTTAAGGCATTATAAGATATTTCAAGATAAACTGTTTTTACTGGATTTCTATTTATTTCTTTTTCTAACATAACATATCTACCATACATACTCATAAGTGGTGATGATAAATTATATGCTTTCGTATTTAATTTTTCATTTAATACTGTTGGTTTTATAGAACGAAGTGCATGTGATGAGCCAATAACTAGAGTATCAAGTTTTCCACTAAGTGATGTACGTACTTTATAATCTTGATAATAGTAACTTTCTCCCCAAAAATATGGTAATGTCGAACAAATTAATATAATTGTTACAAAGAATATTAATAAGGCTGTATGAAGAATTATTTTCTTAAAATTGTGCATACATAAAACCTCCTCCAGTGTTATTAGTACTTAATGTTACTAATATTGTAATTGAAACAAGCACAGCTAACATAAATACTCTCACTATAGTAGGTAACTTATTCAACTTGTCTCTAACCGGTCCTTTTCTTTGAATTAAGCTAACTACAAACATTAGCACTATACCCAAAACTATAATAATCAAAGCAGATTTACTGGCAAATGGCAATAAATTTTTTAATGATGTAGGTATTGTATGTTCTGTAAATATTCTTTTCCATAAACCTAAGCCATTTTTTAGACCATTAGCCTCAGGTAGTACTTTAATAAATGTCACTAAAATAAACGTTCTTATTACTTGAATACCTCTCCATATTGGTCCACCAATTTTTAACTTTGTTTTAATCCAATTATAAACCGGTTCCATCCACATTGAAAATATAATAAATAATCCATTTAATCCGCCCCATGCTATATATCCCCAATTGGCACCATGCCATAATCCTGTAGTAAGCCATACTGCTACTAATGCAATACTGGCTGGTAAGTTTTTCCCAACAAATTTACCAAATTTTTGAGAAATATTTTTTCCTAGGTTCGTATTCCATTTTGAAACTGCTATAGGATAATATATGTATGACTTAAACCAATTTCCTAAACTTATATGCCATCTTCGCCAATATTCTGCTATAGATTTAGAAAAATAAGGACGTTCAAAATTTTCAGTTAATTCAATACCCATTATTTGACATAAACCACATACTATGTCCATATAACCAGAAAAATCTGCATAAATTTGCACACTATACATAAATATTCCTATTAAAACAGTTATTCCAGCATATTCATTATAATTTATAAACACATCACTAACATAACTTGATAATAAGTCAGCTATTGCTACTTTCTTAAAAAATCCCCATATCACTCTTTGTACACCATAAAGCCAATGATTATAATCAAATTCATGCGAAGTAAACAATTGAGTAGATAACTGATTATAATTACTTATTGGGCCTTGTGTAATTTGAGGAAAAAATGATGTGAAAAGCAATAATTTCAAAGGATTTTTGCAAGCTTCATTTTTATCCCAATAGACATCTATGAGATAACCCATGGTTTGAAAGGTATAAAATGATATACCCAAAGGAACAATTAAAGATAAACTGTTTATTTTGTTTTCTTTACCAATTAAAGCAATAATTGAATTAAATTGTTCTATAGCAAAATTTGAATATTTGAATATACATAATATTCCAAAATTGAGTAATAAAGTTCCAATTAAAATTAATTTTTTTCTACCCTTTGACCTTGCTTTGATGATTTTTTTCTCATCGGCAGTAATATCTTTTTTATCTTTTAAATAATTTTTTGTTTTTAAACTTATTTTTTCTATCCATATTGCACTAAACCAACTTGAAAATGACGTAATCAATATATAAATAGAATTTTCTATTCCAGCAAAAGCATAAAAGATTAAACTAAATATAAGTAATACAAACCACTGAACTTTTTTTGGAAGTAGAAAATAACATATTAACAAAGCTAGACAAAATAGAAGGAACTTGAAAGATATCAGAGACATATATTATTCCTCATTTTGAATTTTTTGAATCATATTCCACATAGCCTCTGCACTATTAAAATTTTCAGGTATTAAATACTTAGGACTAATTTGTATATCAAATGCATCAGATATTTCTGCTACTAAATTGACAATACTAAATGAGTCTAAAAGTTTGCCATCTATTAACTTTGTTTCCTTTTGATAATCTATGTCTGGGTTAATTTCTATTAAAATTTCGATAAGTTTTTCCATAATTCATTTCCTTTCTTATAAACTTTTCTTTAATTCCTGGCGATTTATTTTACCATTGGCATTTAATGGTAATTTTTCATATATTTTAACTTTACTAGGAATCATATAGTCTGCTAATCTATTTTTAAGTAGACTTCTTATTTCTTGAGAAGTTAAATCACCATTTATTTCACAAAATAGTGTAATCATTTCTCTTTTTTCATCATATAAACAACAGCATCTGTTTATTTCTGATAATTTATCACACTCTGCTTCAATTTCTCCAAGTTCTATTCTTCTTCCCATATGTTTAATTTGAAAATCTTTTCGAGAAACAAAACACAAATTTCCATCTTCATCATAACGTGCTAAGTCACCAGATTCAAAAATTCTTTTACCATTTTCTTCAAAGAAAACTTTTGATGTTCTTTCTTCATCGTGATAATAACCAAGAGCTAGTGCAGGACTACTAATAAATATTTCACCAATAATATTAGAACCTTTAATTATTTTTTCATTATTTCTTAAAGTAATTTCACAATTTGGCATAGCTTTTCCCATTGGTAAAACATTTATATTATCTAAATTACCAGTAACTTCATAATATAAGCAAACCCCAGCAATTTCAGATGAACCATAAAGATTTACAAATTTAACTTCTGGTAGATATTCAAGCCATTTTTTTAAATGTTTTATTGGAAATACTTCACCTACAAAAAAAACATTTTTTAAATAAATTGGTTTTACTTCCAAAAAAGTGTTAAGTTTTGAAATTAAACAAAGTATTGATGGTACCCAACAAATCCAATTTATTTTTCTCTCATTTAAATAATTAATTAAACCTACAGGTAATATAAATTTTTCAGTAGGTATTAATTCTAACGTTGCAGCATTATATAACGATAAGTATAGGTCTTTTGCAGCAGCGTCATAAAATAATGGTGCTTGATTACCGATAATAGTATCATCAGTAAATGGATAAAGGCTACTAAAAGCTTTTATAAAACTAATCATTCCACCATGACTTTTTAAAACTCCTTTTGGCTTTCCAGTTGAGCCAGATGTATAAACCATATACAACGGATCATTTCCACTTAATGGAGAAAATTCAAAATCAATATTTTCAGATTGTGCACATGTATAAAAATCTACCTTAATATCAAGCTCATTTATTAATTTTTCATCTTCTTCACTTCCTAACACTGCAATAGGATCAGCGTCGGCAAAAATTGCTTTAAGTTTTTCCTTGGGCAGACTTGCGTCTAATGGAATATAATAATTACCACTTCCTATAACAGATAAAATTTGGACAAGAGTATCCACACTTCTTCCCGCAAAAATAACAATAGGATTTTTAGTTTGATATTTAATTAATTTACCAGTCATTAATTTTACTTTTGCAAATAATTCTTTATATGTATATTTTGTATTTTGATCTGCAACAGCTATTTTATCAGATTGATTTTCAACTGCATTTAAAAATATTTCCCATATTGAATTCATATAAATTCTCACTCCTTTACCTAAGCATAAGTATACAATAAAAAAATTTTTTTAGCAATACATACTACTTCGAATTATTGTTTAATTTTCAAAATATTTTATTATTGCATCTACTATTCTCTCACTTGCATGACCATCCCCATAAGGATTAGAGGCTTTACTCATTTTTTCATACTCGTTTTTATCAAGAAGTAATTTTTTAGTTTCTTCATAAATTACATCTTCATCTGTCCCAACAAGTTTTAAAGTTCCAGCTTTTATGCCTTCAGGTCTTTCTGTTGTATCTCTTAAAACTAAAACTGGTTTTCCTAAACTTGGGGCTTCTTCTTGTATTCCTCCACTATCAGTTAAAATGATATATGATTTATTTTGAAAATTATGAAAATCAAATACTTCAAGTGGTTCAATTAATTTAACTCTATCTGCATCACCAAATACTTCATTTGCTACTTCTCTTACCTTTGGATTCATATGAATTGGGTAAATTACTTTTACATCATTAAATTCATCAACTATTCTTTTAATAGCTCTAAATATATGACGCATTGGTTCGCCTAAGTTTTCTCTTCTGTGAGCAGTAAGTAAAATCATTCTTTCACCAGCTTTTATCCAATCAAGTTCTGGATGGGTATAATTTTCATCAACAGTTGTACTCATTGCATCAATTGCAGTATTTCCAGTTATATAAATTTTACTTTCATCAATATTTTCTTTAAGTAAATTATCTTTACTTATTTGTGTCGGAGCAAAATACATATCACTTAACCTATCAACCATTTGTCTATTCATTTCTTCTGGATATGGTGAATATTTGTCATAAGTTCTAAGTCCTGCTTCAACATGCCCAATAGAAACTTGATTATAAAAAGCTGCTAGAGCACCTGCAAATGTTGTGGTAGTATCACCATGAACTAAAACTATATCAGGTTTAACTTTTTTTATTATCTCTTCAAGTCCAACTAATGCTCTAGTTGTAACATCTGCAAGACTTTGTCCTTGCTTCATAATATTTAAATCATAATCTGGTTTAATATCAAAAGTATTAAGCACTTGATCAAGCATTTCTCTATGTTGAGCAGTTACACAAACAATACTTTCTATTTCTTTCCTTTTTTCTAATTCTTTTACTAGAGATGCCATTTTTATAGCTTCTGGTCTAGTTCCAAATATACTCATTACTTTAATCATATTTTATTATTCCAATCTTTTTCACTTTTATTTACATTTGTTACCACATCTCTAACTATATAAATTGGTCTTCTCTTAAGTTCTACATATGTTCTTCCTAAATATTCACCAATTATACCTAATAAGAACATTTGAAGACCACCAAATATCAAAATTAGGCATATTATTGTTGGGTATCCACTTATTGCTATTCCAATAAATATTTTTTTAATAATTACAATAATTAAATATATAACTGACAATATCATTGTAAATAAACCAAGTATAGTTGCTAGCTTTAATGGTGCAATAGAAAAACCTACAATTCCATTTAGTGCATATTTAAACAAGCCAAACAAAGACCAAGAACTTTTTCCATACTTTCTCTCATTTACTTCATAAGGCATATAGTATGTGTTAAAACCTATATAAGAAAATATTCCTTTGGAAAAACGATAGTATTCAGTAATTTCTAATATAGAATTTAAAACTTTTCGATTAAATAGCCTGAAATCTGAAGCATTTTTATAAAACGGAACATCACTAATTTTATTTATCAAACTATAAAATCTTTCCTTCAACCAAATAATAAATTTACCTTCTTTTCTTTTTTCTTGATAACAGGTAATACAATCATATTCACTATGTTCTTCAATATATTCTAGCATTTGCTTTACATATTTAGGATGTTGTTGCAAATCAGCATCAATTAAAGCGGTATATTCACCACTTGATTTCTTTAGACCAGCTAACATAGCAGCTTCTTTACCAAAATTTCTTGAAAAATTAATACCTATAATATTTAACGAATCATATTTTTCGATTATATTTTTTATTTCTAAAAAAGTATTATCTTTGCTACCATCATTAATAAAAATGTATTCGATTTTTTTATTTTTTCCAAACGTTTCAATACAACTTTTAATAAATGGCTCAATATTCCTTTCTTCATTGTAACATGGTATTACTAATGACAATTTCATATAATCCTCCACTTTCTTTACAAAAATTATACAACAAATTAATATATAAAACAATATAATCTGTCATCAACAAATTAAAACATTAATTATTTTTTACTTTTTCTATCCATTCTGTATAACTTATAAAATCAATTATTACATTTTCATCAATACCATGAAATAGTTTATACCTATAGCCAAAAGTATCATCTGTCTTATTTATACAATGAACATAGTTTTCATGAGGTATCAAAGGCAACTCAATATTCATAGATATATCTTTCATTTTCCCAATATAATTAGTTTGAATAACATCTATTTTGTGAATTGAATAGTATATTGCAATTAAATAAGAAAAAGCTATAACAATCATTATCTTTAACAAATAATCTATGCAAGATATTTTGTCACCTAAAAGATAATCTAATATTTCAATAATAATTAAAATATAAAAAATATAAGTAGTTAAAAATAGTCTTGGACCTACTGGTGTGATTATAAGTAATGGTAGATTAACTATTACTATCGAAAGTATATAAAATAATATCTTACAAGATTTAAATTTATTATCAATACAATTTATACTTGCTATAATTAGTGATAAAACCATTAACAATGAAATACCACAATTAAAATATGATTTCATTGACGCTCCTAAAAAGTGTTCATTTAAAGGTAAATTTATATAAATAATATTAAATAAATATAAAGCAGTAAACAGTAAGCTCAAATCTAATAATATACTTTTCTTTATATTAATTTTTCTATTCTTTCTTTTATATTTAATTATTATAGAAATACTACATAAGCATAATATTATACCAACAACAACATTATTAGTAAAAATATAATCTGTTAATTCAGTTACAAATTTTTTCACTGAACTTATAATAATATTATCAGTAGCAATTGTTCTATATCCATCATTATGATTAAATATATTTAAATATACACTATTACTAAACATCATAATAGTTCCAGATAATGAACCAATAAAATAAACTAGATTAGCTACACTAAACTTCTTAAATATGATTTTTTCATATATCAATATAACAATTATTAAAAACAAATTATAAAGTGTAATATTTTCTATAAACAAAGAACCAACAAAACTTATAATAAAATACCATACAAGTTTTAAAGGATTTTTGTCATTAAAAGACTGTTTATTATCTAATAACTCAATATTTTTATATATTATAAATAATATTAATAATATAGGTAAAACATAGTTTGCAAAACCAGAAGCCCACGTAACAGATTCTCTTAAAATAGTTACGGGCATAAGCAACAATAGCAATACACTAATTAGAACATATGATTTGTTTTTAGTATTGTTTACTTTATAAATATATTTAACAATCAATACAAATGTTAAAGATTCAACAATAACTCTTAACAATTTTGATCTAGTTAGAACTAAAATCAACAAGTTTCCAGCATATCTACCATTATAATTATCAAACCATGTACTAAGTCTATCAATTCCAATTTGTGTGCCCCATGCCCAATCATCACCTGAATATGGAAATAAATAACATAGCAAAATAAACATCATAATCATTAAAATAACAAATTTATTTTCATTTAATTTACTCGCTATCAAATTATTATTTTGAAATACGAAGAATTTACTCAATATATAATTCAAAATCAAAATTATAAATTGAACTATAATTTTTGCAATAGAATCATTTATATTAAGTGCTGATACCATCACAGCCATTGATACCATATCTATAACCAAAGTAGAAACTCTTGCTAAGAAAAAACTAACACATTCATTTTTAATATTAGCATTTTTACTTCTAAATACATATTTTCTATTAGTTATAAAAGCAAAACTAACACACAAAACCCATGAAATAATATTTGCTATTTGAAGTTGTAATGGATTATTTGCATCTAATATAGTAAATGTTAATAAATAATAACTTATCAAACTAACAAGTGTTGTTAACCCTCCTATAAGTATATACATTATTATTTCACGATATTTATTAAATAAACCTTTTATTTTATTCATTTGTACCTCCTTATTAGTTCTCAAATACATAAAACGCATACAAAAATCTATATGGATTATAATTACATAGGTAATATTAACCTTAAAATAAATTTATACATAGGCATATCTTTTGAGATATTTAATCTTGGAATTTTATAATTATCATCTTTTATATCAGCTTTTCTATGGTTTTTACCAGGACCAAAGGTAAATGCTAACAAATAACCATTATCTTTCAAGGCAGAAATATATTCATCAGTAAATGAACCATGAGGATAAGCATAATATTTAGAATCCAAAACATCTTTCATTTTCATAATATCATTATTAACTTCTTCGTATGTTTTACCAAAATTTTCATGAAGTCCAAAAGAATGAGATGCAATTTCTATATTAGGAAATTCAACTTTTGTTTTTTCTATTGTTTCTTTATTCATATAGTAACCTTCATTTGAATTAATATTTTTTCCAACATAAAACACAACAGCATTCATATCATATTTTTTTAATAGTTCAAAAGCATAAAGATAATTATCCATATATCCATCATCAAATGTTATTAAAACAGATCTATGTGCTTTTTTACATTTTTTATTTTTCCAACAATTAAATTCATCTAGTGTCATACTTCTATAGCCATGTTTCTTTAAATATTTTAATTGTTTTTCAAAATCTTCTTGATTTACAATCAATTTACTATCAGATGTATTTATTTTTTTGGGAAGTACACCATGATAACCTAATATTGCCACTTGTTTTTCGTTTTTATAATAAATATAGCCCACCGATATCAATGCTATTAAAACAAAAACACCTAAAGCTATTGAAAAAATTTTTTTCAATTTGTTTTTCTTATTAGAATTATTATCTTTCATACTTTTCTTCTTTTCCTTTCTAATTTTAAACATAAATTTTATATTATTATTCCAAAATCTTTTTAATCTTTTAGGTTCGCACATAATTCTGTATAGCCATTCGGTATTAGTTTTAATAAAAAACTTTGGTGCTCTTTTTTTAGTACCACTTAATACATCAAAAGACCCACCTACTCCAATGAATATTCCTTTATCAAATTCATATAAATGCTTATAAATTAGTTTTTCTTGATGAGGAATTCCTAAAGCAACCATAACAACATCAGGTTTAGCTTTTTTTATATTTTCAAATTCCTTATCTTTATCTTCAATGTACCCATTAGTAGCTCCAACTAATTTTATACCTGAATATTTTTCTTCAATAACTTTCTTCATTCCATCTATTACTTCTTGTTTACTACCAAATAAATAAACTTTCTTTTTTAAAATAGATGTTTCTTTTAATAAGTATTCAGCAATGTCAACACCAGCTATTCTTTCAGTAACAGGAATATTAAGCATTTTACAAGCTTTAACAATGGCAATGCCATCTGGTACAACACTGTTATTTTCATCAAGTAACATTTTACTTATTTCTTTATCTGTTTCTGCCATAGTCAAAGTTTCAGGATTGGCAGTTATAATAAATTTCTTTTCGTTATTCTTCAAAAATTTACTTAATAATTCAAAATATTCATTTTGACTTTTACTATACACTTTTTTCAAATATTCTTTCATTTTTCCTCCAATAATTCTATCCAAAGTTTTCTCACACTTTTAAGCAAATATTTCTTACTTGTTTTCAATGTTCCATTAGATAAAGTAGCTAACGTATTAGAATCATTTAATAATTTAACAATTTGTATTGCCATTTTATTTTTATCTCTATTTTCAATTAATACGCCGTTACTTGCATTAATTATTTCTCTTGCACCAGATGCAGAGTCAAATGCAATGCATGGAATCTTATATGCCATAGCTTCTATAAGTACCAAACCAAAGCTTTCTGTATGTGAAGTCATAACATATAATTTCGACTTTAAATAATACTTTTCAATTTCATTCTGTGATAAAAAACCTGGCATTATCACTTTATCACTTAATTTATAATCTTTTACTTTTTGTCTAATAATTTCTGCTTGATCTCCATCACCTATTAGATAAAGATTAGAATTAGGAACAGCATCATTAACACTTTTAAAAACATCAATTAAGTCATCAAAACCCTTTTCCTTTGAAAACCTACCAACGGATATAATATTATTATCTTTTAAAGAACTCTTTTTATCAGGTAAGCTATCTAAAGTATTAGGTATATAAACAACCTTTACATTAGAAATTTCATTTTTATAATAATCACTTAATTCCTTTGATACTGTAATTAAATAATCATAATTTTTCAACGAATTTTTTAATGATTTAACATATAACATATCATTATTATGATAATTATGTTCCGTTGCTATCTTAATAATTCCTTTTTTGGCATATTTACCTACCAATTCGTTATGAAAAGTTCTAGTTGTAATAATGAAATCACTATTAATTTTTTTTATATTTTTTATATTTAAATATTTTTTTAAGAATAAAATCTTTACTGATTTAATACCTTCTTTTAATGTTTTAAATATTTTTTTATCTTTTAAATAATTTTTAAATTGTTCTTTATTAGGCATTTCATCAATTAAATATCTTATCTTTATTTTATTACTAAAATCAAAAGCTGGAAGACACTTATAAGTAACAATTAATTCAATATCATATGTATCTTCAAGCATTTTGCATAATGATGAAATATATTTTTCAACTCCCCCATAATTTAAATGTAAAGCTAAAATAGTAATTTTTTTCATTCTAACTCCTTATTATCTCGTACTGTAACCATGGTTAAACCTACCATCAAAATTAAATATATAGAAACTGTAGGAGCTGATAAAATATGACCAGCCAACAAAGAAATACCAATCTGTAACATAAATGTTAATAATGCTAACCATGACTCATTGTTAAAAAATTTAATATTTTTAATGCCTAAAATAAAACAATATAATAATGGTAAAAAATAAATTAAAAAACCTACAATACCATAATGAATAAAAATATCCGCAACATCTATTTCGATTATCTTTTTTGAAAAAGTATAATCTATATCAGGTCTCTCTTCCCAGCCTAAACCAAATATTTTATCTTCCATATTAGAACTAATATAAACATTTAAATTGTCAAGCAAAAATACATCTCGATTACTTAAAATAAATTTTAAATTATCAGTTATAAAACTTATAGGAATAAAATCTTCAAGTTTTTTAAGTTTTTTCTTTGTATCTTCTTTAATATTATCACTAATATTGCTATTTGAATCTTTATTATTATTTGAATCTTTATTATTATTATTATTTGAATCTGCTTTATTTGTATTATTATCAGAATTATTCTTATTATCATTTTTCGTATTATTTTTGTTATCCGTTATTTGATTATTATCATTAGAATTATCCTTTAATGACATAAAATTATCAAATGTTGGAGAGAAAAACAGAGATGCTACTAAAAAAACAATAACAAGAATACAAGGTTTAATGATATTTTTCTTTTGATTAAGTAATGTTGCCACCAAACAAAGAATTGTCATTATTATTAAACCAATAAAGCTGACCTTTGTGCCAATAATTGATAATGATATCATTAAAAGAAAAATAATTGGTAAATATATTTTATTTCTATAATTTAATATAAAATAAATTGAAATTGACAATAAAGTTAAAATAGCCCCAGTTTCATTTGCAGAGTAAAACCATCCAGTTTCACCTTTATATATCCAGTACATGTCATAGGAATTAAATCCAGTTGAAGTAATGTATGGAACAATCATTAAAACTGTATAAATAATAGTATTAGAAACTAATATTTTAACAATTAACTTCTTAGAAATTTCAAAATCATCAAATATATTTAGCATTCCACACAAAACAACTGGAAAATAAAAATATTTAAAAGCGTACTTCAATTCAGTAAAAATAATATTTAAACTATATTCATAATTCTTACTAAAAAAATATATTATGCCAAAAAAAAGCAAAATAAATAGATAAACAATCGATTTTCTTTTATATTTACTTTTACTGAAAAAGAATAAATACACTATACAACCAATTAAAGTTATTCCTTTAAAAATTATTCCAGGAGTTATACTAATATTTGTAAATCTAGTCATTAAAGACGTAAATAAATCAATAATTGGCAAAAGTAGAAAATAAAAATATATAAACCTTTCACTTTTCTTCATTATAACACTCCTCAACTTAGCTAACAATAGCATTCCCATTATACTATATTTAAAAATTTTTAGCAACCTAAATACA
This sequence comes from uncultured Bacilli bacterium, assembly GCA_934101495.1. Classification (GTDB taxonomy): domain Bacteria; phylum Bacillota_I; class Bacilli_A; order RF39; family UBA660; genus Onthocola_B. The sequence continues at coordinate 41,428 of CAKORG010000004.1, read as the reverse complement.
AATGATTTTTAATTTGATTTAGTTTTCTTTTTTAATAAAAATTTAATTCTTTCAAAAAAATATGTTTCTTTAATTAAATAGTAATATAAACTAGTAACTACAAAATTAATAGTAAATAATAATACACCTTTTAATCCCCAAGTTATTAAAGATGCAATATAAATACGACTATCAACAAAATAAATTATTCCAAAACTAATAAATAACCCCAATAAATATTTAACAACTTTTAAATAATAGTTTTTAGTCTTATCGTTAATTATTTGCTTACAAATTATTTTTGGATACTGCATAAATGTCCCAGTTATAAAAGCAAATAATGTTGCAAATAAAATTCCTGCTATACCAAATTTATTTACAAGTATTAAAGAAAGAGATAAACAAACAATACTTTGATACATACCGCAATTTTTTATTTTTTTAAATTCTCCAGCAGCTTTTACATATGTTTCTAATGATATTCTAATGATTTCAACATATAATAACATAGAAAATAATAAGCATACTAATTGTGTACTTTCATATTCACTTCCATACCAAAGTCCAATAAAAGGTGTTAGCATAAAGAAAATAGGTATTACTAAAAGATTAGCTAAATAAAATAATAATGAATTAAGTTCAACAAAAATATTTCTAGCCTTTTCCTTTTCCGATACCAATAAATTACCTACACTTGGTAATAAAGCAGCACTTAACCTTTGAATCATTTGTTTAATCATAGTTACAATTTGATTATAAGCATTATATACAATAACTATTTTTAAGCCCAAAAACTTTGATACAATCAAAATATTTGAATTTTCAAAAATAAGAGTATTTATTTTATTAACAATTAAACTATTAGCATCTTTTTTAAATGAAAAATCAGGATTATCAACTCTTTTTAGATACTTATGATCTTTTCGAGAGTGTAATACTAATATAGTACATTTAATAAAACTTAAAATTACAAAAGAAGTTAAAATTATTAACAATTTACCACCCAATTTAGCAATTATAATGGCTACAATACTTTCTGCAATAGAAAGCATATGATTTAAATTACTTGATTTATATAATTTTTGTTCTGCTTCATATAGTAAAGCATGTGAAATTGTAAAATATGAAATAGCACTAGAAATTATATATAATATAAAACATACCTTTATATATAATACACTAATAGTAGTTTCTTTTATAAAAAACATTATTTCAAACGATATAAGAAGCCCAAGCAAAATTACAAAAATACCAATTTTATTAAAATATCTTCTAGAGCCTTCAATTATTCTATTAATTTTTTTAGTATTATTACTACTTATTGGTTTATATAATTGATAAGTAACACTTGCACCAATACCACCATCAACTATTGATAAATAAAGATATATTTGGTAAAAAAGTTGATAAACACCAACATACTCATCACCCAAACATGACAAAAGAATTTTAGTTTTTACTAAACCTAAAATTGCAATAATTGATGTAAAAAATATACCATATAAAAACGTTTTCAAAGTGTTTTTAGTTCTCAACATTTCACCTTCTTAATTATAATTTTAAATATTTTGCCAACCTTTCTGAAGATTTTGCATCTAAATATTTATTAAATTTATTTTTCATTTCATTTCTTTCTTTTTTATACAAATCATTATTTTTTATTACATTATCTATAAACACATATAAATCTTCAATGTTTTTAATTTTTTCACCAGCCATATAATCTTGAATATTATCAAATACAAAACCCTTTTTATTCTTATAATCTTCAAAATCATCAACTGTAAATCCTATTATATTATCAAGCAATAAATAATCATAATATACCCCAGAATAATCAGTAATTAAGGCATCAGAAATCTTAAATAATTCAGTAAGTTCAATATCTTTTTCAATTAAATAAGAATCTGTTAAAATTTTTATATTTGATAAACTAGATGCTTTAAATAAAGTAGTATCTTGATGAGGATGAAGTTTAAATAATATTAATGTATTATTTTTTTTCAAATATTCATTTAACTTTAGTAGTTCTTCTTCACTATATATAATTGGAAGACCAAGAGGAAAACTCAAAGTCGAGTCATTTCTTTCAGAACCCATAGCTTTTCTAAATGTTGGTAACCATATGATAATTCTATCATAACCACTAAACTCTTTTACTTTTTCTATAGTTTTTGAATCTTTGAAAATTATATCATTTCTAGGATTACCTACACAAATACATTTTTCTTTTGGCAAATTCAATTGATCACTCATTAAATTTATACAAAAATCAGAACCAACTAAATAAAAATCTATATCTTTAGCAACAATATTTAAATCTTTAATTTTCTTTAGAGGTGTTCCATGATTTATATTTATAGAAACTGTCTTATTATTCAATTTATGTAATTGACGATTACTAGCGATTAAATATTTTGCATTTTTCACAATATAAAAATATTTAATCCATTGTAAAAGCGTTTTTTGCTTGCCATTTTTCCACATTGTAAGAAATTTAACATTTTTACATTCTCTATCTTTAAAATCATTTTGATTATTAACAAACCAATAAATTTTATATTTATTGTTATATTTATTTTCAATCAAGTATTCATAAAAAGCTCGTGAGTTATCAGAATAATCAGCATTACTTTCAAAAACAATAACATTTTTAATTTTAAAAATAGACATTATTTTTTTTATAAAAGTTCTAATTTTATCTTTCATTACTTATCACTCCTAGATTAATTAGTTTTTGTTTTTATTTTATATTTTGAAATTAAAATACTGTAAAATTCAAAACATTACAAATGATACGAAATCTAATTTTCTCCGCAATATTATTATAAACTATTTTTAACAATATTAAAAGTAAAAACAGTTTTTTCACCTGTTTTTACGTAAATAACTCAAATAATAGAAATATTATTCATTAAATTTTCCATTTCATTATAGTTTTAAAATTATTACTTAAATCATTTTGAAATGCCACATGTACATCATTAACTTTTTTTATTTCAATTTCATCAGATATGATAGTACTTAAATATTGAGCAACATCATCATTTTCTTCGATAAACTTAATTGCAGCATCAAAGTCTTCATAGCCACTTCTGCTATTACCTAGCAAAGATAAACCTTTTTCAAGAACCATTCGTGTATTAATTGGAACGTTATTTTCACTTACTCCCATTAGGGCGATACTTCCTTGTGGATTAATTAAATCAATTATTTGATTTATTGCATCTTCAGCTTTAGAGCCTCCAACACATTCAAAAGCATGATCTACATTTATACTTTCTGGAATTTCTGAAATTTGGTATACTTCATCTGCAAATTGAAAGTAATGTAATTTTTCATATCTATTTCCAAATACTATTATTTTAGCATTAGGAAATGTTTTTTTCAAAACAAGTGCTGTAACAAATCCAACACTACCATCTCCCCAAACACCTATAGTTTGTTTTTTTAAATGACTATATCCTTCAAAATGCTCAAGAGCATTCATTGCAACACTTAATAATTCTAATAAAACAGCAACTCTGTCTTCTATTTTAGTATATTTTATTATTCTAGTTCTTTCAATATCTATAACACTTTGCATAAATCCGTCACAACCGCTCGACTTAAACAAACTACTTCTTAAATAATTTTCTTTAATAAACGAGTCTGTTTCTCTTGGAGTATTAGGTATTAAAACAACAGAATCTCCTGGTTTAAATTCACCTTTAGGGTCATATACTACTTTACCAACACATTCATGAATTAACGCCATTGGTAACTTTTTAGCAAGAACTTCTGGTGATCTTTTTCCTTGATAATATCGTTGATCAGCTGCGCAAATAGATAGATACGCTGGCCTTACAAGTACATTATCTGTTGGAAGTGATAAATCCACAAAATCCGTTCTTATTTGCCTAGGAGAAAATAACCTATAAGATTGTACTATCATTTCTCATCCTTCTCCATTAATATCGCTCTAGCTATTTTTAGATCATATAAAGTTGTTAATTTTATATTATATACTTCTCCATCAACAAGTCCAACAGATTCGCCATTTAATGAAAATATTTTACATCCATCGGTCAATATTTCTTTTTCTTTTGGTGTTAAGGAATTAAACAATGTCATTAACTTTTTAATATTAAATGTTTGTGGTGTTTGACCTTGATAACATTCCTTTCTATTTGGTATATCATTTACTAATTTGCCATCTTTAGAATATACAATCGTGTCTGTTGCAGATATAGCTGTATCAACAGCAGCAAACTTTTTGGCAAGTTTAATATTGTCATCAAGTATTCTTTGATTAACAAATGGTCTAACTGCATCATGAGTAACAACTATATCTTTATCAGTTAACCCATATTTATCTTCAATTAACTTACAGCCATTTATAATTGTTTCATTTCTTGTAGCACCACCAACAGTAATTTCGACTCTATTAGTATCAATATTATATTTTTCCAATAAATCTTCAGTATAACTAACCCATTCTTTAGGACAGCAAACAATTATTTTAGAAAAAGATTGATTAATCAAAAATTGTTCAATTGTATGAATAATAATTGGTCTATCCCCTAACATTAAAAATTGTTTAGGCATTTCAGTATTGCCCATTCTTGTACCGGAACCTCCGGCTAAAATTTCTCCATAAATCATTTTTACCTCCACAAAAAACTTAAAATCTTTTGTAAAACAATTATAACATGAAATTAAACAATTATGCAACAAAGCTTTTCTAAAATTTAAAACACATACGTAATCAACAAAAAATTTTAAAAAATAATAAAAAAACTGCATAATGCAGTATAATTAAAAATTACTTTTTCTTCTTATGTTCAAATAATATATCAGTTCTAAGTACTATAAACAAAAGTAATATCATTAAAACAACATAGATTGCAATTGCAAATTGATTATCACCAAGCACATAAAGTATTGATACAACTGCAAAAGCTATATCAATTGCATAAATAATTAAAATACTTGCAACTGGACTATATTTCATTTTAAGAAGTTGATGATGAAAATGTTCTTTGTCAGCAACTGCAACACTTTGACCTTTTAAAATTCTTCTTAATATTGCAAATAATGTATCAAATATTGGAATAGCTAAAACCACAATAGGCACAACAAGTGATGTAAATGTCGTAACTTTGTAACCAAGTAATGCTATAACTGAAATCATAAAACCTAAGAATAGACTACCAGTATCACCCATAAATATTTTAGCTGGTGGAAAGTTATGAAATAAAAATCCAAGAGTTGCTCCAAGCATTATAAGTGAAAGTATTATGTCAATTCCACCAAGCTTATTAGTAATTAAAGCTATGACAGCAATTGTTAAGAAATAAATGGCACTTATTCCACTAGAAAGCCCATCTAAACCATCAATTAAATTAATAGCATTTGTAATTGCAACTATAAAAAATATTGCAAGTATATCATTTATAATCATTGGAAAATGAAAAGATAAACCTAAGATAGTTAATTCAGAAAAACCAAGTTTACCATATACTACCACTATTGATGCAGCTATAGTTTGCACTAAAAACTTGTATTTAGCTGGAACAGAATTTATATCGTCAAATATACCAACTATTATAAGCAAAAAACTACCAATTAAAATAGAAATCATCTGAGTACTTATTTGTCCATATAAAATATAACCAAATAAGAAAGCAATATAAATTGCAAGTCCCCCTAACCTAGGCATAGGTTTTTTATGTACCTTTCTAGCATTTGGTACATCCATCGCACCAACATGTTCTGCAACTTTTTTAACTATTGGTACTAAAAGTACACTAACTAAAAATGTAACAAAAACGATTAAAAACACATTATGATTATTTACCACTAAATTCATACTATCTTCCCTTCGTACTATTATTATAAACTAATTTTAAAGAAAATAAAAGAAAAACAATTTTTGTTCTTCTCTTTTTACACAAAAATTTTAATTATTTCTCCAATAATCGATAATATTTGTGCTATCACTATCACTTATAAAAGGAACTTCAAGATATGTAGCAATTGTATTAAAGTTAGATATGTAATAAGCAGCTCCTGGTTTAGATAAGTATCTAGCCTTAATATCACCTATAACAAAATTGGATATTTCTCTGGTATTAACCCTAAAACTCAACCTAGATGGAAAATAATATCTAGTAAATGTTTGATTATTTAAAATTGGATTAGTTGCAATTATCATATAAACACCTACTCTAGGGCCATTCACAGAAATATATTCAATTTGATTTCTGACCATTTCATTTAAAATAGAATTACTTTGATCATCAATTAGAACTATAATATCAGCCATTTTATTATCAGATAAATTGTTATATGCATCAGCATTTCTTTTTCCAAATTTTCCTAATATATCCACTCTTTTATCAATTTCTTTAGCAACTTTACATAAATTAATACCTAGTAAATTAACTTTTCCACACACTGGCATTATTAAATGAGGAATACCATTATATTCATATAAATCTAAAGCATTGGAATATAGTAAAAGCCTTGTTTCATTTGGCTTTCTAGTCATTAAAATTGTATCAATAATTGTTTTTAAATATGTTGTTTTTCCAGCCATAACAGTACCAGCTATTAAAAGATTTTTTATTTCACTAATTTTTTCTAAATATAGTTCTCCGTTTTCTTTTAAACCAATTGGCACCATTGTTTCTTTTTGCTTTTTTATCTCTTTTATAAATGGTTTAATATTAAATGATTCTTGATTTTTTAACACTTCTAAAGTTGGTACTTTATAATCTTTTTCCAAAGCTGGTCTAAAATTAGTAATTTCAGTATTATTTTTCTTATTATCTATTTGTTTTTCTTTTTCTTGAGTCTTTTTTCTATTTTCTAATTTATCAAAAATTTTTAAAACTTTCTCTTCATTATGACCAATATATTTATATCTACTTATTAATTCACTTATACTATATAAAAGATGATAATTTGATATATAAATATCTAAATCTATACTCTTAATACTAATTTTACCATATAAATACTTATTATTATCATCACTTGATATTAATTCACTATCTATATACTCAATTTTATCTTCTAGCACTTTAACAGTATATAATTCTATTTCTAAATCTTCATAATTAATATATCTATACTGATTATTATTTATATATAATAATTTATTAGGTAAAATAATTAGTTTTTTAGTAACTAATGGTATATAATATAAACCTATATTACTTTCAATAAAGGAAGAAGAATCTTTTATATCAAGATATACTCTATCAATATTTCTTTTACCTACGGTACCATCGGCAGAAAACCATATTTTATTTGCTTTTCTTATTTTCTTTAAAATCTCCAAAATTATAAAATATTTATTGATGTTTATAAGGTCCATGTCATAAATAAGATTTAATTTAATAAATAAAAAACTAATAATTCTTATGATTAATGCATAAACAAAAATCGTAGCAAAAATATCATTTATGCCAGATAAAACTAATAAGCACATGGATATATTAGTTAAAATTTGTATTAATCTATAAAGTTTTATACGTTTTACAATTATTCTTTGCACATCATTTTTATCAAAATTATCATATTCATCTTCATTATTTTTTAAATTAACTCTTAACTTCATTTTCATACCTCTTTTAAAGAGAGTATAGCATACATTTCTATTTTTTTCAAATTTTATTTTGGACCAAAAGATTCTTCATATTATTACATTTATTTTTTACAAAAACTCTGATAATATATATTTTATCAACTCGTTTTGCTCCAATAATTATTTCTATTTTTTTAATCAATTAAATACTTGACTACTTTTTTTGCATATTAGCCACAACCAGCATAATAACGTTTCTCTTTATTTGTCTATAAATTTTATATATTTTTCCATTTTTTCAAAGAAATAATGTTAAAACAAAAAAATATTACAAAATTATAACTTTTGTAATATTTTGTTCTCTAATGTAAAATTAATTAGATATTTTATCTAATATTTTTCTTTTCATATATCGTTGAATATAATATTGATTTTTCATTTCCAATCATCACACTTTTAGAACGTTTAAAATTGTCCTTCAATCTATATCAAATACTTATGCTTATTTTTCTTTCTTATATTCTCCATTTTTAACCATATTCTGATTAGTATGAGTTACATTCGAATCTATATCCACTACTCTTCTTTGATTACTTTCCAAATTATATCCATAAGGATTAGAATATTCCATCCTAATTCTTTCTAACCTACTTTTGCTTTCAATATCATAACCTTTATAATAGTAATCACTCATCTTAAACATAATATCACCTAGTAATATTATGTTTATTTTTTAAAAAATTATAACAAGTCACTAAATTTATTTTCTTCTTTTACCCCAACTTTTATCGTAGTATGTTCTTTTATTGCCTTATAAATTAATTCTTTATATGGAATTAACGCTTCATATTCCTGACATAATGCTGGATTTGGATTAATAACTGGATGTTTAGGTACAAACACTGTACAACAGTCTTCAAATGGAAGTGTTGAAATATCATATGTACCAATTTTCTTTGAAATATCAATTATTTCTAATTTATCAAAACATGCAACAGGTCTTATAACTGGCATCTTAACAACTTCATTTATAGCTCTCATGCTAGTTAAAGTTTGACTTGCAACTTGACCAATTGACTCACCATTTACTAAAATATTACATTTATTTTCATTTGCAATAATAGCACTTATTCTATACATCATTCTCCTCATGATAGTAATTAAATATTCATGAGGTATATTCTTAAGTATAGTTTCTTGTGTTTCCGTAAAGTTAATTACATGAACCTTTACTTCCGTATTATATTTAGCTAAAACTCTAGCAAGTTTCAAAACCTTATCTTTCGCTTTATCACTAGTATGAGGTGGACTTTCAAAATAAATTGCTTCAAGTTTAACACCCCGTTTGATAGTAAGGTACCCCGCAACTGGTGAATCTATTCCCCCACTTAACATAAGTAATCCTTTACCCAAAGTTCCAACTGGATAACCACCTAAGCCTTTAATACCTTCAAAATAAAAAAGTACTTCTTCATTTCTTATTTCAATATTTACTATAAGTTCAGGATTATGAACATCAACTTTTATATCACTAATATTTTTAAGTAAATACCCACCTACTACTTTACTTATTTCCATTGAATTTATTGGATAACTCTTATTACTTCTTTTAGTTACAACCTTAAATGTTTTAAAATCCTTACTACTTACTAGATCTAAAATTTTATTATTAATATCATCTATTTCTAAATTATTTGATGTATATCCCACTAAAAGTTCTTGAATACCAAATACATTTTTTAAATGTTTTATAACTTCATCAAAATCATCAGTTTCAATAAACATTCTACCAAAATCATAATAAGTATTATGATTAATATTCTCTAAAGTAACCTCAATATTATTTTTAAGTTTACTTATAAAAAAGTTCTTATTATCCTTTTTAGTGCTTAATTCACCGTATTTTATAATAATTATTTTTTTCATAAATACACCTCTTTCCTTACGTATTTTAACACAAAACAAATAAAAAGACTATTCTTTTTTTAATAGCCTATTTTAAATTACTTAAGTTTTCGTATTCTTCTTTAAATATTTCCAAAAATCTATTTACTTCTTCAGTTGTTGTTACATAAGATAAACTAATTCTTAAAGTATGTTTTGCTCTATTTATATCATTATAAATAGCTATAACACTATTTGATATATCCCCACTTGAACAAGCTGTATTAGTACTTACATATATTTCATGTTTATCTAAAGCATGTACCATAACCTCAGGCATAACATCCATAACACTAATATTTAATATCTGAGGAATACTATATTTAGTTTTATTTATAATAATATTTGGATATTTACTTAAACTAGAAGTTATTTTATCATTAAGTAAACTTACAAATCTTTCTCTTTTCTCTATGCCATCACTTGCAAGTCTAATAGCTTTAGATAAAGCTGCGATTAAAGGAAGTGGTGGTGTTCCAGGTTTTAAATCATTACTTTTACCACTACCATATATAAGTGGTGTTATTTTAACCATACTACTTTTATATAAAAAACCAATACCTTTAGGTCCAAATATTTTATGTCCAGACATACTAGCAAGGTCAACATCATGCATATTAACACTAACTTTGCCAATAGCTTGAGTCATATCAGAATGAAAAATAGTTCCCATATTTTCTTTCTTTATTATTTGTCTAATCATTTTTAATGGTTGTCTTACCCCAATTTCAGAATTAACAGCACAAATACTAACTAAAATTGTATCTTCTCTAACCTTTTCTTTTAAATCATCAAAATCAATTAAACCTTCTTTATCATTATTAACATAACTTATTTCAAATCCCATAGTCTTTAAATAATCACAAATAGCATATATTGATGGATGCTCAAGTTTTGAAACAATAATATGTTTTCCTTTTTTATGATTAGCAAGTGCTGTACCAATTAAAGCCATATTGTTTGCTTCAGTTGCTCCACTTGTATAAACTATTTCACTAGGATTAACCCCGAAGATATCCGCAATTTGCTTCGTAGCACTTTCAAGTAATTCACTAGATTTTTGTCCTAAACTATGAATAGAATTAGCATTACCAACAAAATTCTTCGTAACCTTTGAAAGCGTATCAAACACTTCTAAATCAACAGGTGTTGTAGCACTATAATCTAAATATATCATTATTTTCCTCCTTAACTTTGAGATTCTTCAAGTAATTTTTTATGAATACCTGGTTCCACAATATTTATAGCATTAATGGCATTTTCCAAACTATTTTTAAAATTACCTTTAACAAAGGCATTTTCTGCTTTTGCAAGTCCAAAGTCTACTTCTTTATTTACTACTCGATATCTATTTCCATACACAATAGCAGTTTCAGCCATCTTAGCAGTTTTTACAGTTTCATTAACAGTATTATAAACTTTAAGTACTAAATCTCTTGCTGTATCAACACGAAGATTAAGTATTTTAATAGATATAGGTCTTTTATCAAGTTCACGAACTAAGACATTAATAGCTTCCATAGCTTCAGATGCTTCCACATAATAATTTTTAGGAACACATGGAAGTTTATAAGAACGTATTCTTTCTTTAGTTTGTGATAAAATTTTCTTTATTTCATCAAGTTGTTCACGAGCCCTAAGTTCATCTTCTTTTAAGCTACCTAAAGTCTTTAAAGCTCCATTTAGTTTTTCTTCAGTTTTAATTAGTTTAGAATTTATAATTTCCATTTCTCTGGCAAGCTTAGAATATGCTAAAATCTTACTTCTTGCAGTATCAACTACCTTATCATAGCTTGCTCTTATTTCCATAATTTCTTGTTTTATTTCTGCAATAACGGCAACTTCATCATCAGATAAATCATAACTATATTTTATATCACCAATCTTTTTGAAAAGCTCATTATTTACCTTTTCAAGTTTAGTAGCCTTAAGAAGGATACTTCTACTATAATCTTCATATATTTTCTTACTATATCTTTCTTTATCAAAATCACTATATAATGAGTCAAAATAATCATGCATTGTTTTAAGTTCAAAAAGTGAATCCTCAACATTTAACACATTAAGTCTTTGAAATATATCTTGTATTTTTTTATTAGCTTCATCTATATTATAATCAATATTTAAATATTCAAGATTAAACCCATCTCTAGTCATTTTATCAGCAATATTTTTGATGTCTTCTTCCTTTTTAGGAATTAAGTTTTTACCTAAAGTAACTATAGGTCTTGCTTCATCAATAATTACTTTTAAGTTACTTATAACATCTGCAATAGCTTTAACAATTTTACCAACTTCTGTATAAGCATTAGCTTCCATTGAACTTTCAAAAGCAGCAAAAAGCTTATCAACATTTTCAAATTGAAGTTCTAAAGGCACTTTAACTATTTCATATTCATCTTCAAATTCTTTATAAGTACTTAAAACTTCACGATATTCAGCTTTTAACTTAGTAATTGTTTCTCTATTTCTCTCTTCACTTAAAGTAACATCTTTTATTTCATCAAGTAAAAAAGATGCTTTAGTTTTTAATGTATTTAAATCAAAATCAGCTTTTAAAACTAATCCCTTTAATTCTTTAAAATTCTTTTCTTCAAATAGTTCTTCAATTTCATTTATAGTTTCAGTTATCTTAGGCATTTCCTTATCTTTAATGTCATTAAATCTTTTTTTCCAATCATCTAGTTTTTCTTTCATTTCATCATTATTTACTAGAGCTTCAACTTTATTAAGTTCTGATAACATACTAGCAGATATAACCATATTTTTTTCTTTTTCTAACTTTTCTATTTCTAATTTCAATTTTTTCTTTTCTTTATTATTTATTAATGTTAAAACCGCTATTACCAAAATAATAGTTACTATCCAAACTAAAACCGCTAATAATATAAAGGTTATTCTATCCATATGCTTCACCACTATATTAAGTTTATCACATATTACTAATTTTTTAAAGTTTAAAAAAATAACTTTTCAGTTATTTTTGCAAAATATAATTATCAATTAAATCAAATATAGCAACTATTACTAGAAATGCACCCGCAAATTTAGTTATAGCATCTCCAGAAAATGGACTAAATATCAGCACTATTCCAAGTATCGTAGTTATAACACCAATTACTAAAGTACCTATCCAATTTGTATTTATTTCTTTTAATGTAAATGAAAGACGTACTTTTGATAAACCAGTTATACTAAGAACAATCCCTATACCAATAGCAATACTTCTTATAACAGAACCTGGGGAAATTAAAATAATAATTCCAAGAAGTGTATACAAAATTCCACTTATTAAACTTGACGTAAAGTTAATTTTACTTTGAATATATGTATAAATACTACCAAGACCTAAAAGTAAAAGAACTATACCAACTATAATGCCCAAAATTTCATTTAATTTATCTGGCATAAGAACTAAAACTAAACCAACAAGTCCCATTATCAAAGTTCTTGTTAATTCTTCTTTACCATAATTTTTATTTACTTTATTTGCATGATTTGCATTTTTCTTTTCTAAAGTACCTTCGACTTTTACCATTCTTAATCACCATATTTATTATACACTAAAAGTGGCTAATTTGTAAATAACATTTTGACTTTTCTATTTGCATATATTATAATTAGGAAAACACAATAATTGATGGAGGTAAAATTATTTGTTAGCGCCAGACCCACGAGGTTAACGAGGATGATGTTTATCGAAAATTCGGCGGATGCATCACGGTTTGTATAATCGAAAGATATATTACAAAAAAAACAAAATCAACATTGTAATAAAAAATATATCACATACATTAAGGAAGGAAAATTTTTTAATATGTGTGGAATTATTGGTTATAATGGAACAAAAAAATGTGTTCCAAAACTTATCGGGGCTTTAGAAGCCTTAGAATACAGAGGTTACGACTCTGCAGGGATTGCTTACATAGAAAATGGAAATGTAAAAATCTCTAAAGAAGTTGGAAAAATAAAAAACTTAAAAGAAATCGTAGATATGAATGCAAACGCTACGATTGGAATTGGTCATACTAGATGGGCAACTCATGGTGGTGTTACAAAAGAAAATGCCCACCCTCACAAAGTAGGCAAAATAACTTTAGTACATAATGGAATTATTGAAAATTATATAGACATCAAAAAAGCTATAGAAAACAAAGGCTATAAATATAAAAGTGAAACAGATACAGAAATAGCAGCTGCCCTACTTAATAGTTTATATGAAGAAAATAATGATATGATTAAAACTCTTCATGAAGCTAGTAAAATAATTAGAGGTTCTTATGCTTTCGTCGTTTTAGTTGATGGGCTAGATGAAATTTATGCAACCAGATGTGCAAGTCCAATGATCGCTGCCCTATCTGACGATGGAAATTATGTAGCATCTGATGTACCAGCTATACTTGCATTTACAAATAAGTACATGTTACTTAATGAATATGATATTGTAAAACTTGAAAAAGATAAAATAACAATATATGACAAAGATTTAAACGAAGTAAAAAAAGAAATTAAAGTTTTTGAAGGCACAATGGATGCTGCCACTAAAGCTGGTTATGAACATTTTATGCTAAAAGAAATAAATGAACAAGACAAAGTATTTAAAGATACGATTAACTACTATTTTGATGGCACAATTAATTCATTAGAAAAAAGTTTTGGTTTTATAAAGGGCTTTAAAAAAATAGACATTGTTGCTTGTGGTTCAGCTTATCACACTGGTGTAGTTGGCAAATATTTAATTGAAAACTATGCAAACATACCCGTAAATGTTGAAGTTGCAAGTGAATACAGATACAAAAAATGTTTTTATGATAAAGACACTTTAGTTATATTAGTTTCACAATCCGGAGAAACTGCTGATACTCTCGCAGCTTTAAGAAAAGCCAAAGAAGATGGCATTACTACCATGGCAATAGTTAATGTACTAGGTTCATCAATAGCTCGTGAAGCAGACTATACAATTTATATAAAAGCAGGATTTGAAATAGCAGTTGCAACAACAAAAGCATATTTAGCACAACTTGCCATATTTAGTTTAATATCTCTTTATCTTGGTGTTACAAATAAAGTTATAAGTAAGAATGAATATGAAGAAATAACAAATGAAATTAATAAAATGCCAGAATATATCAAAGAAACAATAAAAGATAAAACTTATTTACAAATAGCTAAGAAAATATTTAATAAAAAAGCAATATTCTTTATAGGTCGTGGTATTGATTATGCCCTTTGTATGGAAGCATCACTTAAACTAAAGGAAATATCATATATAAATAGTGTTGCATATCAAGCCGGAGAGCTAAAACATGGTACAATTTCTCTAATTGAAAAAAACACTCCAGTAATAGCTATATCAACGGATGAAAGCTTAAACGAAAAAACAATAAGCAATATTAAAGAAGTTAAAGCTCGTGGGGCTTATGTAATACTTGTTACAAATACTAAGCCACAAGAAAAATTCTATGATGAGCTAATAATTATAAAAAAGATTCACCCTATTATGGAATCAATTTTAACAATTATACCACTTCAATTACTTGCGTATGAAATAGCAAAAAATAATGGCTGTGATATAGATAAGCCTAGAAATTTAGCAAAATCAGTTACTGTCGAATAAGATTTTGCATTTTTCTCAAAAATTTGTTATACTATGATGCAGGTGAAGAAGTATGAAATTACCAAATATAAAAATATTAGATGAAAAACATAAAATATTACATGAAATAAGTAAAGATGTTACTTTTCCAGTAAGTAAGGAAGATAGAAAGCTTGCCGAAGATACAATAAAATATTTAGAAATGAGTCAAGATGAAAAAATAGCTGAAAAATATAATCTTCGTGCTGGTATGGGTATGGCTTTTGTACAAATGGGACATTTAAAAAGAATATTTGTAATAGCAAATGAACTCGAAGAAAAAGGAACATTTGAAGAATACGTAATAATTAATCCTAAAATTATTAGTCAAAGTGAAGAACTTATTTATGTTGGCGAAGGTGAAGGATGCTTAAGTGTTAATCGTGAAGTTGAAGGAATTGTTCCAAGACACGCAAGAATAACAGTTGAGTATTATGACTATGAAGGAAATAAAAAAACAATGCGTGCTCGTGAAGACCTAGCAGTTGCCTTTCAACATGAAATAGATCACTTAAATGGTATATTATTCACAGATAAAATAGATTCTAAAGATCCTTATAAAAATGCAAATAAAATGCGAGAAATTTAGTTTTCGCGTTTTTTTATTCATGATTAATTTTTTTAATCATATATTATTACCATTATCTAATTGTAAAAAAAAACATAATTAAGTTGTGTATATATGAGTTTTTCTAAGTCACTTATAAATATTATTATACAAACTGATAGAAATGTCAAAGTTAAATTGAGCTCCAGTGGAGCTCGATTTGAGAAAGTAAGGTATTTTTTTAAAATCATATTCTAATTAAAAAGTCGCCGCACTGGGGCGAATATTGGAAAACACAAATAAAATTGCCGAAATCGGGCTAAATTTGCATACGTATAACCCTTACCATAATCTTTGGTTAATTTTTCTGCCCATTTTTTCAATAAAGAGTTACCATACTTTGCTTTTTCTGTTCCACCTTGGGCCTCAACTATTAATCTCCCTACATTCCAATAGCATTCTACAAGCTCTCTATTAGCACATGACTCCCTTATTGATTTTCCTATTTCAGCTTTTTTAACATAATTATTTATTTCATCATAATAGTTCATTTTTACTGATCCTTTCTTTACCAGCATTTATATTTTGTTTATACAATGTAATTATTATGAAAAAAATTCAGTTTATTTTTCTGAATCTTTTTCCTTTTTTTCTTTTTTCTTTTCGATAAATCCATAATGTTCTCTTATTTTTTGTTCAAGTTCATCTCTAAGTGTTGGATTTTCTTTTAAGAATATCTTAACATTTTCTTTTCCTTGACCAATTTTTTCACCATTATAAGAATACCATGCTCCGCTTTTATCTAAAATAGCTAAATCACTAGCAATATCAATAATTTCCCCTTCTCTAGAAATACCTTCACCATACATAATATCCACAGTAGCAGTTTTAAATGGTGGTGCAACCTTATTTTTAACAACTTTAATATTTGTTTTATTACCAACAATTTGGTCACCCATTTTAATTTGTTCACCACGTCTAACATCAAGTCTTATAGTAGAATAAAATTTAAGTGCTCTTCCTCCGGGTGTAGTTTCAGGATTACCAAACATAACTCCAACTTTTTCTCTTAATTGGTTGATAAATATTGCAGTTGTTTTAGTTTTATTCATAGTACCTGATAATTTTCTTAATGCTTGTGACATAAGTCTTGCTTGAAGACCAACATGTGAGTCACCCATTTCTCCATCTATTTCAGCTTGAGGAACCAAAGCAGCCACAGAGTCAATAACTATAATATCAACAGCATCACTTTTAACTAAAGCATCACATATTTCTAAAGCTTGTTCCCCGGTATCTGGTTGACTTAATAAAAGTTCATTTATGTTAACACCTAAATTTCTGGCATAAACTGGATCAAGTGCATGTTCAGCATCAATAAATGCTGCTCTTCCACCATTTTTTTGTACTTCAGCAATTGCTTGTAATGCAACAGTAGTCTTACCACTTGATTCAGGACCATATATTTCAATAATTCTTCCCTTAGGATAACCGCCAACACCTAAAGCCACATCAATTGTAATTGAACCACTAGATGTTACCTCAACATTCATATGTTCATTATCTCCAAGCTTCATTATAGCTCCTGCCCCAAATTGTTTTTCAATATCTGCTAGTACTTGTTCAAGTGCCTTATCTTTATTCTTTTCATCTTTTGCTATTTTCATTTTTTCCTCCTAATACCCTGATACAACATAATTGTAACCTATCCTTAATTAAATGTCAACATTAAAAACAAACAATTGTTTAAATTTATCAAATTTTGTCGAAATATAGTGAAAGACTAGAAAATCACTAAACATTTAAAAAAAACACGTACTTTTTATACATGTTTTATATCAATTACTTGCAAACAAATAGTTAATTCTTAGGTTTAAAAATTATAGAAACTACAAATGCAATAACAATCGCACCAGTTATAACACCTGATGATTTACAAAGCATATTACTAAAGATACCTAAAAAACCAGCTTCTAAATACCCTTGCCAAGCTGAACTATAAAGAGAATGTCCAAAATTAGAAATAAGAACTGTTGCACCTGCTCCAAATTTAGCAATTAATTTATCATAACACCCAAGAAATGATAAAAATGCACCCACCGCTGTATATAAACTAGTGATATGTCCTGGTGTAAGTTTAGTATTATCAAGTATTACTTGAGCAACTCCGCACAACGCACCAGCAAATAAAAATGCCATTAAATAGTTCATTATTCCACCTCCAAACTTACTGCATGAGCAATCGAAGGAATTGTTCCACGTTGATTAACAGTTGTTGGACTATGTAAAGCTCCAGTTGCAACTATTAATATTTTTTTATACTTTTTATTAAGCAATATTTTATTAAATAAAACTATAGGTAAACAAGCTGGTCCACTTCCTCCAGCATAAGTTGGTTGACTATCCAAATATAGTTCACATCCAGCATCCAAATATTTTTTGAGGTTTATATTATATACCATTTTCAAATAATCTTTAAGTATTTCACTTCCAACACAACCCAAATCACCAGTTAAAATCAAATCATAATAATTTGCATCTCTTTTAAGTGCAGCTAAGTGTGATGCAATAGTTGAAGCTGCTGCGGGTGCCATAGCTGCTCCCATATTATTGGCATCAAGCACACCTAAATCAACTGGTACACCAATCGTAGCACTTTCAAGTCTTATTTTACTATAATTTTTACTTAAAAGAGTTGATACAGCCCCAGTTGTTGTAAATGTTGCAGTATGTGGTTTTGGTGCTCCATATTCAACTGGATATCTAAACTGTCTTTCTGCAGTTAAATTATGACTACTTGTAATACTAATTGCTTTTTTTATTTTACCACTATCAATCATACAAGATGCAACAATTAAACTTTCAGCAAATGTTGCACAAGCAGAATAAAGCCCTAAAAATGGAATATTATAATTTTTAGCACTATAATTACTAATAGCAATTTGGTTAGTTAAATCACCACCAACAAGTAAATCAATATCACTTATTGCTAAATTATTTTTGCCAATAATATTATCAATAACTAACTGTTGCATCTTAACTTCAGCTTGTTCAAAAGTTTTTTCACCAATATAATAATCATCCATCACTAAATCAAGTCTTCTTAAATGACTATTTTTTTCTAAAGGTCCAACAACAGTATAATAATCATTTAAATAAACATTTTTAAATTTAAGACTAGCCACCTATAACCAACCTCACAATCACAAGGAGAAATGCTGAAATAATACCATATAAAATTACTGAACCAGCAAGTTTAAAAAAGTTTGAACCAAGCCCAGTAATAAGTCCATCTTTTTTATACTCTAGGGCACTAGATGCAACACTATGTGCAAATCCTGTCGTAGGCATTATTAAACCACATTTACATTTACTTACCCAGCTATCAAAAAAGCCGAGTGCTGTAAAAAGTGATGCAACCCCAATAACAAAAAGAGCAACAATAAGTCCTGCTTCTACACTTGAAAAAGCAAAACAATTTCTTAAAATCATGGATACAACTTCTGCTAAAAGGCCAATTAATCCGCCCACTAAAAAAGCCACTCCAAAATTTCTTAATTTAGGTTCCTTCGGAGTATGCTTTTTGACTAACGCTTTATAATCCTCTTTATTCATAAATATTCACCATTATTATTATGAATGAATTTCTATCTGCTATACATATAATCTCTCATTTTAGTTAAACTTCTTTTTTCATATCTTGATACCATTACTTGAGTAATACCTAATTTTCTAGCTGTTTCACTTTGAGTTAAATCCTCATAATAACGACTTTTAATAATATCTTTTTCTATAGCATCTAAAGAATTTATACTATTTTTAAGCTCAAGTCTTTCATCTACACTAACACTTTCTTCCTCCGCTATAACTTCATGTAAACTTCGCTCTTCATCACACACTTCATCCATTGATACAAAACTATTTGCATAACTTAAAACTTGTTCTAATTTTTCTTCTTCCATTTCAAGATATGCAGCAAGTTCTTTATTTGATGGCATTTTCATTATTTCTTGAGAAAGTCTAGCTTTTCCTAATTCAATCATTTTAAATAATCTATTTATATCTTTATTTAATTTAATTTCTCTATTATTTGCCAAACTATACATTTCTCCGAATATATAATTATAAGCATAAGTACTAAATTTACTTTTGCCATCATCTACATAATTTTGATATGCTTTAATCACACCAAGAACACCAGCTTGATACAAATCATTTTTATCAACACCATAAAACTTTTTAGCTATTGTCCAAATAAGTCCTGTACTAGATTTAATTAATTCTTCCAACATTTATAATGCCTCCATTTCTCTATAAGCATCTACTTCTGTTTTTACAACGGGAAACTTCAAATACTTACACAAATACAAATTAGCATTACTAACACCACATACTTTAATAGCACCTTTATTACATTTAATATAATATTTACTATTAATGAGAGCTTCTATTCCTGAATTATCAACCATTTCTAATTTTTCAAAATTATATACTAAATTCTTAATTTCATGTTTCTTAATAACTGGATTTAAATAATTATTAATTTTATAACTTGCTTTCCTATCTAATATTCCTTTAAGTCTTGCAAATAATATTTCATTTTTATACTCCAGCTCTAACTTAAACATTATTCTCTCTCCTTACATATTAGTTTAGAGTATTATTTAAAAGTTTTAAACACATTCGACAAAACATGTCATTTATCTCATTTACACTTGACACTTTATTTACAAGTTATATAAATTTAAAAAAATACTACCACAAATATAAAAAGTATGTTATAATGATTATGCACTTGCCTGTATGGCGGAATTGGTAGACGCGATAGACTCAAAATCTATTTTCACTAGTGGAGTTCCAGTTCAAGTCTGGATACAGGCACCATATAGAATATTTACTAGACTTATGTCTAGTTTTTTATTTAAAAAAAACACTATTATTTTTCAATAATAGTATTCTTATCTAACTTTTCTTTTTCTTTAGGTATTTCTTTTGGAACTATGTTTTTGTTCTTATTTTTCTTCTTACCTTTTTTACTAACTAAAGCAATAAGAATAATAATCATTAGAACAAATACACCACTAAAACCAAAGATAATATAAGTATATAATTCTATTTTTTTATTTAAATCTAGTGCATATTCATCGTTATAATTAATTAATGATTGCATTTTTTTGTCATACATATAGAAACCTTTATCCCCAGTTTCAACATTAACTCCATAAATAATTACATAATCTGAGTCTTTGGTATAATAATAACCATTTACTTTAACACCATTAATTTCAATTACATCTTTAGTATATCCTTTTATCTCTTCATTAGTTTCTAAAGGATAAATAGTTATTTTATTAACACCAATTTCATGATAGCCACTATATTTATTAGTTTTTTCATCATATATAAATAAACCAATATTACCTTCTTCATCTTTTAAACCTACTAAAACTAAATTAGTATATTCATTTTTATAAGCTGGAATATCAAAATCATTTATTTTAACTGTATATTCAGCATAAAGACTTACTTCAGGTAAATTTTCTTTTAATTTTACAACAGTATATTTCTTACCTTCAACTTCAACATTAATAGGATTTTCATCTTTTACTTCAACATTTATTGTATATGTTTTTTCTGCACCATTTTCAGCCCTTACAACAACACTAAATTTATTTGTACCTGGTGCTACAGTAACTGTTCCAATTCCACTAATTGATGATTTTCTATCTTGAGCAACCGCATTTATCTTAATTTCTTTAGCATTTTCAGGAACAACTACATTATATTCCAAAGTATCTGATTTAAATTCTGGTGATAAAGTAAAACCTTCAATGACAAGAGAACTTAGATTATTATTTTTAGAATAACTAGCTTCAAGTTCAGCTTGTGTTATTATATTTATCGATTTACTACTGCTTGTAAGAGATATCTGACTTAAATCATCAAAAGCATATGCTAAATAACTATCTACAGTTACTTTGGTATTACCTTTTTTTAGGGTTTTAAAAGTAAATGTATAAGATTTACTTTTTATACCAGTTGATGATGAAGCAGCCATACGAGTACTATTACTTTCAGAGTTTGTACTTCGAAGTTGTAAATAATTTTTATCATAATTTAAAGACATTTCCCAGCTACCAATCGGAGTACCACTTGATAAAGTAACTGTAACTCTAACATTATTTCCCACAACTACAGTTGATGTACCAGTAACATTTATTTTACCACTTGCGGCACTAACTAAATTTGGAAATGCCAATATACAAAACAAACTTATTAATAATAATTTAATTTTTTTCATCTAAATTCTCCTTTTTATTGTTCTATTTCAAAAGTACCTAAAATATTCTTTTGAACTTGTAATAAATCTAAAGCATTAACCATATCATCTTTTGATGTATCTGCAGCTTCAAGATAAGCACCTGTTAAAGTATATGTCCCTAAAATATTTTTTTGAACTTGTAATAAATCCAAAGCATTTATAACACCATCACCAGATGTATCACCTTTAATTATTACTTCTAAAACTTCAGTTTCACTTTGATTATTAATAGAAACTTTATCACCAGTTGCAATTAAACCACTTGTTTTAGCATTACCATTTGCATCAAAAATAGCAACAGTTGCATTACCACCTACAGCTTCAATGGCACTTTTAACATTAGAAACATCAGTACCTACAGCAATATTTGAAATATATTTAGAAGTATATCTATAACCACTTGATGTTACAATCGTAGAAATAGGAATTGTACTTGGTTCTGGTTTATCATCCCCATTATCAACAGCACCATTTCCACTATTTATAATTGTTGCATCCATTTTATTATAAACTGGTATTTTAAATGTTAAATTTAACTCTAACAAATTATTTTTATTATAAGCATTATAAGCTGTACTAGACTCACTCATAGCACCAGCTAAATTAGTCATATATTGATGCCCAAATAAACCACCTTCAGTTTTAGTGGCTACATTAAACTTTTGCAAATATCCAGTATATTGGTCTTTTAAAATATAACCACCAGAAAACTGATTAATACCACCTTTAATTGCAACTTCAAGACCTTTCCAGCCAGACTTATAAGCATAGTTAAGTCCACAATAAGTAGCACCATTCTGAGCTACACAATTATCAGTAACACCAAAATTAAAGAAATTATAATAATCTAAATACATTTTATCATAGCCATCATATACACCTTTATAAAGGTTTTCAAGTGAAGTTCCAACTCCAAGTTCTATTCTCATTTTTGATGCAATAGCTATCGGACTAGCTTTATCAATACTACCACCAATAACAATATCTTTTAAACTATTTCCTAAATTCAAATGATATGAATAAAAATCAGTACCATTAAGTATTGTTTCAACAGCATTTGGATAATCATTTATCAAAAGTTTATCATAAGATTGATCTAAAAATTGAAACAAATATTTTTCTGTAAAAGAATTTCTAGGGTCCATATAATAAGCAACTCCAGTCTGTGATGGTGCTACATATCCTCCCGGTGATGTTGCAGTACAAGTTTCATCCAAAAACGTTTTATCATAAACACCTTTATAAATATAATTTTTGGTACATTCACTTTCTCTTTCAACTACATAAGACCAATCCAAATCAATTTTAATAGGTTGAAAATTCCAAGTTGGATGTTTTTCTTTTAAACTACATAAACCTCCCCAATAACTTGATGGAAAACCAGCTTCACTTAATGCTTTCTCACATTCTGTAGTTGGTTCAACATCATCAGTACTATATGAAACAACAAGTTCAACATCATCACTACACACATAACCATCTAAGCCAGTATAGTAAGTCATATAATACCAATCACCTTTACAATTTTTATGATTATTCTCATCTGGATATAATTTATCATCTTTTAATACATAATAATCATTTTTAGAAAGTAAGCCTAACCTACTGCCATCATTACCACCAGGATTATTTCTTAAATTAGTTTGATTATTAATAACTTTAATTCTGTTAGTGTACGATGCAGCACTAACATTTATTGTACATAAAAGGAATAAAACAAGAATAAACACTAAAAATAATTTTTTCATATTTCATCCTCCTTATTACATTTACTATCACAATTATAACAAATTATACTAAATTGCTCAATTTATTTACATTTATTTTAGTAAACAATTGTAAAATCACTATTATTTTCAGGCATTTTATACTATAATAATTTACATGAGTGGTGATAGATATGGGAAAAACATTTGATAGTACTGACATTATATTAATTATTTTAATATCTCTTTATTTATTAACAATGGTTATCATGATTATGTGGATAATACTAAGTAAATTAGAAAGAATAGAAATAGCTAAAAAAGGTACTTCACGACTATCATCAAATACTAAACTTGATAAAATCATAGAAAGTAAAAAAGAAGAGCAAAAGCCAGTAGAAGAACCAAAGAAGGAAAAAGTAACAACACCTTCTAAGCCAAAGAAAAAGAATACTAATATTTCAAGCAAAAAGAAAAAAACTACACAAAAGAAAAGTAACAACTCAAAAAGAAAAACAGGTTATGTAAGTCCAAATAAACGAAAGAAAAGCAAAAAGAAATAAGGTATATTGAACAAATCAATATACCATTTTTTATGAAATACGAATTGGTGAATTTTGAGTTCCATCACCCGATACATAGGTTATGGCAGATTCAAGATTGAAGGACGGGCGAACCCCATTGTCGTAGTAGACATTGCCGTCGCTCACGCCACCACTGATGTTCACATAGAACGCACGACCCGAATCGACCGCAATACGGGAAATAGTCCAATCCCAGCCTCCTCCATATAGCCAATTTTCTCCCTTCGAAAATCTATAATCTTTTGTAGCATCACTAGAATTATAACCAACCAATGTCCATGCACTTGGACTTGCCGCATAATAATAATCACTTACATACATCAATCCTATTTTTGCTGTGTATTCTTTTGCTCCATCTGTTGTATTTGTTGTTACTGCATTTGTTATTTCATTTTGATATGCTACTGATGGTGTTGTTCCAGCTATATTTGCCCATGTATTTCCTCCAACTTTCCATGTTGTTTCTGCTATTTTGTTTGCCCATTCATTTCCTATATTATTGATGAAATTTGTATTTAAATTTACTTTATTTAAATTACTTTCACTCCATGTATTCTTTCGTGTTGAATTATTCCAGTAATATGATGAATTACTTGTTGGACTTTCTCCTTGTTCTCCACTAAAGTAAGATGAATATTCTTCTGAAAAACCTCCATCTGTTCCTAGTAAACTTGATTTTGCGTAATCCCATTTGATTAGTTTTACATTATTTCCAAACACTCCGATTATTCTATATAGATTTTCTGTTGGACATGGACTTGCTGTCGAGCCAAAGCATACAAAATTCTTTACATTATCTTTTGTCAAATATCCTTTTTCTACTGCTTTATTTAATGTTTCTTTATATGTTTGATACCGTGTTGTATCTCCCTTTATTAAATAATAATGTGCTTGTGATGCATTGCATGTATAACCTACATATTGTTTCGTTCCATTACAATAAAAATCTATTAATGCTGTTGTTACTGTATTATTATATCCTATCATCATTGTTGCTCCGGTTGCTTTTCCTGCTTCCGTTAAGACATAATCTCCACCAGCATATCTGTAGCTATTGTCACCTGCTCCGTTTGTTAAGTTTGCATCATGATAATAGATACTATTTTCTCCTTGTGTTCCTGTATATTGTGATTTTACATAATCTGCTAATAAAACTTTATACTCTTCCTTTTGTATAATCATCTTTGCACTCATGCTCTTACCTGCATTACCATTTTGACTTGCATCATAATTTACAAATGTTACTTTAACATTCCATTTTTCTTCTTTACTTGATGTTGTTGTTATTTCTCTATTATTAAATAGTGTTATAAGTCCATTTTTATTGGTTATATCATATCCTGATACTTGAGCACCATTTGCTCCTGTTACTATAACATGATTAAGTGTACTTATATTAGTTACTTCATTACCACTACTATCAGTTACTGTCATTATTATTTCTGGTGTACTTTCATTTATTGAATATGTAAATGTGTTATTTTCTATATTTAAATACAAATAATAATGTTCTGTTGCAGTATTTGTCTTATTATTAGCTGTTAATTTTGCACTGGCATATGTGCTTCCAGTTATGTTTCCTGTACCACTTGCAAATGATGTTTGGTCTAAAGATAAACTCATAGCTGAACCTGTTTCAAATGTAAATGTATCAACTGTATTTGCATTTATCTTAATATCTGTTTGTGAACCTTCTCCGGTTTGGGCTTGAAAATATGCATACGTTGCAGTTACCACTGTAAGTGCTAGTGCAACTAAAGAAACGATACTTATTATTTTTGTTTTTTTACTTTCCATAAACTTACCTCATTTTTTAACAATACCACACTGGATATCTACTATACTATATATCCATTTTAAATCAAAAAAAAAAAAAAAAAAAGCCACCTATTTACTTTTTATATAAATTTAGTATGGGCTGTTACCTTAACACAAAAAGAACAAGAATTAATATAAGTTTAATTCTTGTTCTTTAACTTTAATTTAATAATCTAATTTAACAAATTTTTAATAATATCATCATCTTTAGTATGTTCTTTATTATCATTACTTTTATTACTATTATCAGATTTATTTTCTGAAACATTATTATTTGTTTGTTTACTATTAACAACATAAACTGTAAGTTCTGAAATAGTTGATAATAAAACATCTTTATGAACACTTTGATTTCCAATTAAACCAACTGCAACATCATTATTATAATATTCACTACCACTATCAACATATCTTACATTTATTTTAATATTATGACTATTTCCAAAACTTTCCACTTCACTAACCGTTTTACCAACAAAACTAGGAAGGAGTTCTCCAGAAGCCCCAGTTCTCTTACCCTTACCCGGAGCACTTTTCACATAATTTTCATTAACAGAAAAATTAAATGTTTTAATTAATTCTTTTTTCTCTTTACCAAGTATAACATTAAAAGATTTTTGAATATCTAATAAACTATCTTTATAATATCCTTGAGCAGAAGTATTTCTTCCTTGTGAAGGAACATAAACATTTAAACTATATGTTTCTAAAGTAGCTTTTTCTATATTAATAGAATCTTTACCAGAAAGTTTATTACCAAGTACATTTTTAGCAACATTATAACCAGATAAAATAGTATCAGTATCCATATTCGTAGCTATATTTTTACTAACTGCATTTAAAATATTTTGAAATTCTTTAATACTTGAAAAATGCATAGCTTTATTAGCTAAAGCTTCCACTACTTGTTGTTGATGTTTAACTCTATCCAAATCACTTCCAATATACATATGACGACATCTAGCATAAGCAAGAGCTTGTTCCCCATTTAAAGTTTGCATTCCAGGATTCATACAAACAAGTTTATCCCCAAACTTTCTATCACTATTTTGTTCACAAACCTTTCCCCCATATTTATCAGCCATATAACTCGGAGCTTCAACATTAACTTCCACCCCTCCAACAGCTTCAACTAAATCAACAACACCTTTAAAATTAATCTTAACATAATAATCAATATTAATACCAAGTAAATTATTAATTGTACTAATAACACAACTAGTACCATAAGCAGCAGATGAATTAATCTTAGCATAATTATTATGATTACAAGTAATAGGTACATAAGTATCTCTTGGAATTGATAAAAGTATAGCATCTAAAGTCTTCGGATTAAAAGACATAAGCATTAATGTATCCCCATTAAAAGCAGCATTTGCATTAAGTCCATCACCTTCAGAATCAACCCCTAGAAATAAGAATGTTAATGGCTCATTAAAATCTTTATCACTTACTAAATTCAAATCTTCATTTTGTCTTTTTTCACTATATTCATAAATAATTTTAGTATCACTAGCTATATTTTCAAAACCATTTTCATTTTTAAATAAGGTAACATAATTACCAGGCACAAATATTGCCTCAATATTTCCATTATATAAATCCCCTATCATTTTAATATAATCATTATATTGAGCAGTATCATTATCAAGTTTTTTATTCTTATATAATTTCGTAGATAATTCGTAATTATCATTATCTATCATTTTATTAATTATCCCAATTTTACTTTCTTCATTAAAGCTATTATCTTTTAAAGTAATTAAATATGTTGTATAAATAATTTTTTCATTTTCTTGCATCCCATCTAAATTTTTATAAATATAGTTTATATAATAACTTCCCACAAAAAATATAACAGTAAGCAAAATAGATATTAAAGTAGTTATAATTAACCCCTTATACTTTCTTTGAAGTAAATTAAGTAAGTTCCAAAATAAATAAAATAATAAATACAAAATAAACAATACAATAACAACTATTCTAAGTAATGTTTCAACACCTGTTAAACTTAAAATAGATTTTATAAATAAAATTAAACCTATTAAATATGTAACATTTGTCAAATAATAAATTAATCTTAATGCTTTATTTGATCTTTTTAATTTCTTAATCATTTTATTCATTTACTGCACCCGCTTTATATTCTACCACATATACATTCTTATCCTTTTTAACTAAAGTAACAATTCCTTCTTTATCATATCCTAAATCTTGTTCATAACTCCATTTTAAAGATACAACATAACTATTTACATCTTCATCTTTTAATTTAAATGTACTTTGCTTTACATCTAGAACCTCTATACTACTAACAATAGGTAATTTTTCTACTCTTTTGCCATAAGTATTATCATCAATATTCTTATATAGTGTATCTTGAACATTTAATTTAAAATTATCTAAATTATCTGGATAAACATATTCTAAAGAAGCAACATCATATTTATTAATTTTATTATCTAAAGTAAATAAATCTATAATAAATAACTCTGCTATTAATTTAGAATATTCTTCATAATCAATATCTCTAGAACTTAATACTTTTTTTAAATTTTTATAAGTATCTTTCATTAAACTAGAATCTCTCTCATCTAACGTATAAGAAAAATCTACAATACTATCTATTACTTTAACAGTATTTTTAGGTGTTTCTTTACCTATATTTTTTACTACTAGCAACCCAATTATAATAATTATACAAATTACTAATATACATAATAATAATTTATATTTTTTCTTCATCTTATTCTCCATTCATACTTTTATTTTTTAACAAATCATAAACTATAATTGCATTAGAAACACTTAATCTATTTTCAGTTTCTAATGATTTATCATTTATATATTCCTTAGTTATTTCTTCACCTTTTAAAGACAAATATTCATTAGTTGAATTATTATAATAAACTTTATTTGTTAAGAAATTACCATTTGGATATACCACAATATTATTATCTTTAACATTAAATATATCTTCACCAACATTATACTTATTAGTAATTCCATACATATTTAAAATTGTAGCTGCTACGTTGTACATACCCATAGTATAAGTAATATCTCCCTTAAATATACTTTGTAAAGATTTATCTTTAGTCCAAATTATTAAAGGTGTTTTCTTATTAAGTTCATGAGCATAATAATCATAATTTACATAATTTTCATCATTTTTAGAATAAACATCACCAGTTTCAGGATTTAAATTATATAAATAATTAATTTCACTTCTACTTAGTTTAGCATCATGATCACCATAAAATACAAATACAGTATTATTAAAATGATCAGATGATTTTATATAATTTAAAAATTCTCCGAGAGCACTATCAGCATAATTTGCACTTTTAATATATTCACCTACTGGTGTATTTGATAAATAATCATAACTTTTAGTTATAGTATTACCTCTACTATCAGTTGTTTCATAATAACTAGTTAAATCAATATCACTATGCATACTTGCAAGTTTAAATGGTGAATGATTTGATAAAGTTATAATAGTACCCATATAATTTTGATTAGAATCTTCTATTTTTTCTAAAATTGGCATAGCTTCTTTAAAGAACAATTTATCATTTATTCCTAAGTTTATAACATCTTTATCAGTATATTCAAATACATCACGAAAATACATATCTTTATATCCTAAAGATGGATGTGCTTTATTTCTATTCCACATACTAGATAAATTACCATGCATACTAAACGTATTATAGCCTTTACTTGCTAAATATTTTGGTATAGTAAAATAATTTCTATCATAGTAACTTACAAAAACTGTGCCACTAGATGCTGGCATTAGACCAGTAAGTAAAGTAAATTCTGTATCACTTGATGTACCAGTAGACACTTCAGGATAAAAATTAGTAAAATGCATCCCTTCATTTGCAAGTTTATTTAAATTCGGAGTTACTTCTTCTCCATTAAATTTTAAGTTCATTAAAAAACTTTGCATACTTTCCATATGTACAAACACAATATTTTTCCCTTTTAATATACCAGTATATTTATTATCTTTATGTACTTCCTTTTTATCAAAATAATCATTAAATTCTTGAACTGCTTTCTCTTGACCAAATAAACTACTTAATTGAGGTTTTAAAAATTGTATAAAATCATTACCTTGATACATTATAATACCAAATCTTTCTACAATATATATTCTATTCCATTGTTTAGAAAGTCTACTATAATCAGTATTCGTAGCAACTCCAAATGTATAACTTACAAATAATAAGCTAATAACTAAAGTACTAACAAACATTTTTTTACTCTTTTCAATCTTATCAATAAAATAATAATAAGCGGAAGATAATAGTTTTTTATGAATTAAATAAAATATAATAGGTATAATTATATAAATACCATATGACAATCTAAGCTTATCTAAAATAGATCCAGTAACAGTTTCAGTTTGCCCCATCGTAGCAAGTTCTCCGATTGATGCAAATGATGTGAAGAATCTATAATATATTGATGAAATCAAACACATTAAATTAAAAATTATTAACCAACCAAAATAATACTTAAATTGATTTTTGGGCTTTATTAAGTAACCAAAACTTCCAATTAAAAGAATAAATCCTAAATCTGTTATAAGTGGTTTAAATTTAAAAGCAGAATCAATCGTAAATTTTCTTAGACATATCGTAGCAATAAGTGAAAGTATTACATATGATATAAATAAACGATTAGTAATTACGTATTCAACAATATTTTTTCTAAAATTTCTAAAGGTATTTTTCATATTATCATTCATTTTTATCCCTTCTTACTTAAAAAGTATAACAAATATTAACATTTTTATCAATTATTGTTGCAAAAGTTTCATAAATTTGATACAATTTATTTACGCAGGTGTGGTTCAATGGTTAGAATATAACCTTGCCAAGGTTGGGATGGGAGTTCGATTCTCCTCACTTGCTCCATTGACGAATCTGTTCGAACTATTTAGTTTGAACTTGATATATAGAATCAATCGAAAGATTGATTTTTTTGTGTCTTACAAAGAAATCATCCTAAAGAAAGGATGGTGTTTATGATTAATATTATTAAACAAGAACTAGAAATAGAAAGTAATCTTAAACAAAGACTAGAATTTATATGTGAGTTTTGCCATATCAAACCTACTATTATAAATGATATTATTAGAAAAATTGATAAGACAAATTTATCTTACATAGAACCACATAAGATCATTGTTCAAGATACTACTTTTCTAGCATTTAATTATTCTACTGATATTTATGTTGGTAGTTTAAATAAAAAGATTCAACTTGTGGAACTTGTAGATTATATTAAAAATCTACTAAATGTCTGATATTTCAAAAAGTGTTAAATAATAGTAAAATATATAAAAAAGTGTTATAATATGTTCAAGAGGAGGAGTTAATATGGCTGAATCAAAGTATTAGATCAATATAGAAAAGACCAATTTGTTAAAGTGGAAACAGTTTTAAGAAAATCATCTGAGTTAATTGCTTTCATTAGAATTTATGGTGCTTTATATGATAATAATTATAATGCTTTCATTTTAAATTTAAATAATGTAAATGAGCATTATCTACAAAATTTAGACTCACAATTAATTGATAAATTATATGATATCTATGCTTCTGCAAAGGAAGAAAATAAGTCAGAAAAAGAAAATTTTGAACAACTAAGAGCTGTTTTATACAAACTTCCAGTTCCATCTATAACTGAAGTAAGTAATAGAAGACAGCGTCATAAATAAATTAATAACTTCTGAGAATAATAAATGCTAACCAGAAATAGTTAGTTTTTTTGTTATGTAAAGGAGCCTTTTGATGTTAAATATAGAAACAAAAGAATTAAAAATAAGTGATAAATTACAAAGAAAATTTGATATTGGATGGAAGATTTACAATACTACTCCAATTATAAGTAATGATTCAATTAAAAATATTACAGATACAAATGTTGCTTATGTTATGCCACATATCATTGTTATTAAGAATAATAAATACCTAATGTTTGATGAATGTGATGATACTTATGTAAATACTTTTAAAATCAAAATATCATTTAAAGATTTAGAAGGTAAAAGCCACAAAAAATTACAAACATCAACAATAAAGAAAATATTTTAGGTAAAACCTGGAGAGATTTAATAAGAATAATACCTATAAAAGATAATGATAAATTTAAAAGTAACAAATTAGAACTCGGAGTAATTACTATTAATTTATCAAATATAAGAAGTACAGATGGAACACAGCTATATAAAAATATTTTTAAAACAAGTAAAGTACCAACTTAATAATTGTTTTTTAATATAAATATTTATATTAATTTAAATTATTATTTATATTCTTATTATTATACTATGTGTGACAAAATCATAACCCGTGACATTTTTTTATTCTTTCTTTCAAAATAAAAAGACTAGTTATATTTCAAACCAATCTCACTAATAAATTGTAATTTAGTTATCTTTTTAAAACTCTATTTAACACTTTTACATGTTCATTGAGATTTAAAAGTGCATCTTCACAATGTCCTTTTCCACTTAAACACATAGTGTTAGCATTTTGATAGTTTCTTTCTAAAAACTTTGCAACTTTTTTAAATAATATTTCGTTAATTTTACCACCATATAAATAATATATTTCTGTTTCTGATGTATCTATGTTACTTGGTAATTTATGTTTTCCAATTTCTCTAATATAGTTAGTAATAGTGGTATCAGATATATGATCCAATAGTTCCATAAAAATATCTAATTTATCTTCAGTAACCATTGAATTAACTGCTCCTCTTACAGTTTTTTTATCTCTTGCTTGTGCTTTATGAGTAATTATTAAATATTGTTTTGTTAAAATTTTTATCATAAAATTTTCAAGCCCTAAAAGAAGAAATCTTTCCATTATCAATTTATCAATTTTAATATTTCCATTTTGCCATAATATACTAGCAAAAACTCCACCCATACTCATACCATAAACAGCAAAAACTCTATTCCCATATTTTCAAATATAATAATCTTCTAATTCTTTAACACAGATTTCAGACGACTCGAAATCTGTATTTTCATTGACGTTGTGTCCTGTCAAAATAGGAACAATTACTCAATAATCATTTTTATAATATTTTACATAGTCATCCCATATTTGATATGGACTTTCAAATCCATGTATTAAGATAATTTTATCTTGTTTTGGATTTCCATACTCTAATATTTCCACAATATCATATCACTTTCAAATTGCAATTTGTTATTTCTTTCTTATAAGTTGTTTGCCCATTTCTCTAATAATTTTAAACTTTCTTCGTTTTCTTTATCTAATTCTACTAATGATTTAAACTTAATATTTGGGCCGTCTTTTAATATTTTTAAATTATAATATAAGTCCTTACCTATAAGTTTAAAACCATTTGGTAAATTTTTAAATTCATAATTTTTTTTAAAAATTATTATTGTTGATTCAAAATCACTCATATCAATTATTTTCCTTATCTTTTCAGTTGTATATTCATTGACTTCTATCAATTTTTCTTCTATTAAATTATGTATTATATTAGAAATCATAAGTGGCTTAGATAAAGTCGCTTTGCAACACGATTCAGTATAATAGCCTTTTTTATTTAATATTGATATGGTTTTCCCTAATTTTTTATTAACAATAAAACTATTTTCTATTTCTGCAATTTCAAATGTTGTAGCATTTATACAAATATTATTTTCGTCTTTCATTTTAAACCTCCTCGACAAATTACTATTTATCTGTCACTTCTATATATAATTATACCATAATTTTGGTAAATTTTATTACTAAATTAAAACATCTAAGATCTATTCAGCATTTTCTAGTACATATCCAACAGTTGGAAGTATACTAGAAATGTTGGATGAATGTTGGATGCTTAAAATATATAAAAAAAAATCTATTTATTTTAATAAAAAGCATATAACCTTAATTACTTAGATTATATTTTGTTTTAGTTAACTTATATAATATAGTATTTGTAAAGTATTCTTTTAAAAAAATAAAAAGAATTAACTAAAAATTATAAAATCATCTCAAATTAATGATTTCTAGCTAGAAATATGGTACACTATTAATAGAAAAAGGTGTAAATATGAATTTATCAAAGAATTCAATTATAGGAATAGCATGTTCTCAAATTAATGCAAATATGCAAAGTCATATGAGAGGATACTCAAATTCAGATACAAAAAGTTATCCCAAAGAAAAAGATGTTAATCAAGATGAACAAGCATTTTTTAATTTTTCAAGCGATGTATTGAGATTTTTATATGGCAGTTTTCCACAACGATTGTTAGAAAAGTTTTTTAATGAAGATGAAGAAAAGATTGTTAGTTATTTAAGAAGTATTAATGAAGAAATTCTTTCAAGTAATGATTTTACAAAGACTATTATTGAAAATAAAGCAATGATTAGAAAGTTATGTTCTTATACATTTTTTATTTCTGTAGGAATAGGTGTTTCTAAGAGCATTAAAGTAAATCCTTCTATTTCATATATCCCAAGTATAGATAATGCAACATCGAATATAATTAGAATTGGTATAACTGAAGAACAAGACGAATTAAGATATGGGGATGGAATAGAATTTCTAAATGGTACAATTGATATTTATGAAAATGGAAATGTTGTATTTAATTCATTTTCAAAAGATATTTTTAACATTCAATTAGAAGACACAGATAAAGGTTTAGTTATTTTAAAAGATAGTAATGAAACGCCTATATACACTAAAGAATCTTTAGAGGCAACAGTTGCTGATTCTAATATTGATAAAGATAGTATGGTAATAGTAAGTAACTTAATTAAAAAATTATTACAAAAAATTAACTACTCTGTTGATAATAAAATAACAAAATAAATAGGAGAAACAAAATTATACAAGATATTTTAAATAAATATTATGAGTTTTTTATAAAAAGTAATTTTACCACAAAAGATACCTCTAAAGATGATAAATAGTTCTATGAATTATATAAAATAATTACAAATAGATATGATTTATCTAAAGACCGAGATTTAAAGTATGACTTGATGGTTTTTTCTGATTTTTTTGACTCTGCCAATATTTATGGAATTAGAAGACCTGGAATTTATTCTCCTTTTCGCGATAGTGCAAATAGACAAAAAGCAAAATTTGAAATAAGAAAAAGAGTATCATTTCGTTGGTCTAATGCATCTCCTAATATGGTAAAAAATAATGATTTTATATATTCTATAAAAAGAAACTAATGATATTTTTTGCAAAGTACATTTATCAATAAAGCCAGAAAAATATATTGAAGTTATGATAGAACTTCAAAAATTTATAGATAATCTTTACAAGAATCATCCGAATGAAGAACTTGGAGAATGTAAATTTAGAAATGTTATATCAATTGATGCAATTGTTATGAGATTTGCAAGTAAAGAGCACTATGAAGAATTTTTAAAACTTTTAGATGAAAATTCCAAAATAAAAAATTCATTTATTGCTCCAATTGAATACAACTTACGAACCTATTATGGTGTCGTAAATTCATTTTGTCAACAACCTGAAATATTAAAGAATCCTTTAATATTTCATGAATATAAAACCATCCACTTTTTAATAATGGATGGTTTATTCTAGAAAAATCATATTTTGTTTTGATATCTTTGGATAGTTCAATATAAATTATTAACAAATATTTTAAACACATACATTTTGTTTAATTACATAAAATATTCAAAATTATTTTTTATCGAATCATTAATCAACAATTTTTATATTACCTTTTTAGTGTTCTAATATGTCTTTCAATTTTCAATTTATCTTCACTTGATAACGAAGAAGTCAAATATATTTGTGGATAATATTCCGTATTATTTGGAATGAATCTAGGTGCATCAAATAGTTTCCACTGTGTTGTACAATGGTAATAAAGCTTTCCATCAATAACTGTTCCAAGCCAACAATGTGGACCCAAAGGTGATTTTCCACTTAATGTTACTGCATCTACTTGCATATCCCAATTATTTAATAGCACTCTAAATAATTTTGCTTGTCCTTCACAGACACCTCTTCTTCTTATATATGTCCCATAAGGTTTTGATTCCCATTTTTCTTCCGAAGGAACTAAATGTTGTTGACCATCTAATCCAATCATTGTTTGTTCACCAGCAAACTCAATATTTAATTTATCTCGATCTCTAATAAAATGATATGTTAAAAACACCTTATCAAAATCCGTTAATCTTTCAAAATCATAATGTCTTTCTAATTGATCAACATAATGCCTTATAACAAATTTTAACTTATCAGTATCAGCTAAAACTTTTGGATCTATTCTATCTTTTAGCCTTTCCAAAACATAATCACTTTGCCATAACAATTTTTCTTCAGGCAACAATATTTTACCCTTAGCTCTTTCAAGTCGTAAATCTTTTATTTCTGTAGGATATCTATCTACAGTCATTTCTAAAAATGATACATCATCATGATTCCAATTAATTCTATCCATTATAGTATTATATAACGGAAGAGTGGATTCTGATAGTTTAAATTCAATTTTTTCAAAATTTAATTTTTGTATACTTTTTAGAAAATTCAATCTTAATTGTACATCATAATTCGATGATATAATACCTTCATCATATATAATACATCTTATTGGCAATGATGTATTTATAGTTTTTATTTCATTTAAATATTTTGAAAAATTATCAAAAGAAATTTTAAAAGATAAAAATGCACCTAAGTTACTTCTTTCCATTCCAGGAACACTTCGAATAGTTAATACATTTTTTCTTATTACTTTATCATATCTGTCCATTATAATTTACCCCCCTAAAACATCATGTACTTCTACGAAAATTGAATATTTATTTCAAAAAAATCTCATTGTTATTCAATGAGATTCATATTAATGTCTAAATTATATTGCAACCCCCATTGCTCAACAGCACTAACATTGTATCATATTTAAGGCATTTTGTCAAATTGTTAATAAGATGAATTGGCACTGAAAACATCACTTTTTTATAAACAAAATATATAAATGTAATATTAATTTTTGTTATATTAAAATAATTTCTAAACAAAAAGACCAAGTTCTTGCAACAAATTGATTATTATTTTTTCCTATATTATTATAATTTGCATAATACTGCTCCTTTCACTATTATAGATTTTACTATCGGCCTATATTATTCTTATAAGTTCCCAGAATATCTAAAATTTCTGCTATACCAGTTCTCACTGATAAATCTAATTCACGATCCACATCATAATAATAGTTATAATATTGTTTTAATAACTCTTGTAATTTATTGACATCAAATTTTTCATTATTATTTATTTTACATTTTATTGAATTAAATAAATAATGAAATACATTGTTTGGGTTAAAAGTTTT
This sequence comes from uncultured Bacilli bacterium, assembly GCA_934101495.1. Classification (GTDB taxonomy): domain Bacteria; phylum Bacillota_I; class Bacilli_A; order RF39; family UBA660; genus Onthocola_B. Next base: position 3,934 of record CAKORG010000004.1, on the reverse strand, counting down.
ATTAGGATTTAACCTATTATCATATTCAACAACTAACCCAACTAATTCATTATCATTTGGATTAAATCTACTTATTATCTCATCAGTAAGCCATTCCTCATTTGAAATGTATAATTTAAATAAATCTTTTATATCCAAATTTGTCAAAATCATTAATAATTGGATTATATATTCAAAATCTTTTGAATAACCACGAAAACTATCTTCTAGTATTTTTGATGTTAAATATTCAGTAAAGGCTTCATTTAGACCTCTGCCATACATATAATTTTTTTCTTTGTTATGTTGTAATAATCCCATCTTTTCACCATTATCAGATATGATGTGTAACATTTCATGAATTAAGTTGTGGAGTTCATTAATATCAAAATTTAAATCATCTCTAAAATAAATAGTATTTTGGTAAACATAAGCGCCTGGTAAAAATCCTTTGCCACCACTTTTATAATATTTATTTTCAAAGTCATTACCTGATAATATTTCGATTTTCATATTCTCGATTTTTTCATTAATTATTTTAGCCTGTGCTTTATCTAGAATATAAGGTTTTAATTGTGAAAATAAAATATTTTTTGCATAATCAATTACCACTTTATTTATACATCCGTTTGATGTACAAGTCATTTTCTTTAATTCTTCATTGTTAATAAAACTCATTTATTTTCGCCACCTAAATAATCATCTAAATTAAATGTAAATTCAATCATTCCAGAATAGTCATTTTCATCATAACTATAGTCAGTATAAAATGTTAAAAAAATGATAAACTTGTTTTTTAAATACCTGGTTATTCTAATATCTAATACCGGTTCAATACCATTTAAATCTTTAACATTAAGCCAAGTTTCACCACCAAAAACATAATCTTTAAAATCTACCGTTTCATTCATTGGAATTTCTAACAATTTTTCTAATTTGCAGTTTAAGTCAAAACCAAAAGAATAATTATCTCCAGAAATATCAAAAGATAAAGTTTTAAAAGTTTCATCTTTAACTTTTTTACCTAATTCATAACTCCAATTTTGTTGTGTAACACAGTTAACAGTAACACTTTCATTATTAACATTTTCTAATTTCGCTATTTTAAACATAATACAACCTCATAATTACTATAACACGAATTTCTCTCAATTTAATTTTATATTATCCATAGTTATATGTCAACTTTTATTATCAACAGAAACAAACTATCTTTACAATATCCTGTTTAGACATAACCAATTTCACTAAACCATCAATTAACATTTTAAAAATTTTTTCATTAATTTTTTTTAATTATGATTAAACTACCCGTATATTTTTCTAAAACAAAAAGCACCCATTTTTAACATAGGTACTTAATTTATTTTAGATTAAACATTAAATACAATATTACTACAAATCGCTTTTTTCACTATAACTGACTGCCAGTTGAATAATTTCATCAATAATTGTCATATTTTTTCCAATTTGTTCCACGAAATCATCACCTAATATTGACTCAATATCAAAGATAGCAAGTTGTACATATTTTTCTTCTATTTCAAATAATTCTAGATAATTTAAAATAATATCATCAATAAAATAGAAATTATTATTCTTTAATAATATATAAACTTTATTAAAATTATCTTCATCTAACAGTTTTATATAGTCATCTTCATAATTACTATAAACTAAATCTAAATATGTAGCATTTAAATATTTTTCTAAAAACATACTAAACACCCTTTCCCATTTGATTTTTAATATAATATTCATTTATTATTTCTTCAAGTGAAATTCCATATTTTTCTTTCATATCAGGATTACTCATAGAGAATATATCGATTAATAAACCATTTCCATCTACAATAGGTATATTATGACTTTTAAGAAATTCTATTTTAGATTGTAATTCCTGTATAGAAATATGTTTAAGAAGATTTTTGTTAACATTTTTATCTATATTATATTGTGTACAAACATTTTCGATTTCTTCTTTATTTTTCTTCGAATTCCAAATCATACCTATTCGTGTCAGCATTACCCCGTGATTACTTTCTAAATTACTTTTTATTCTTTGACGTCCTATCCATATTCCTAGTTTTTCTCCATCGACATCAACTGAAATACCATTTCTTGTTATAAAATTACGTGGAATTTGTAAATTACCATAGTGTTCGTAGTATCTCTTTGCAAGTTCATAATATTTTAACCATTTTTCTTCATTTGGATCTAATATAAAACCAATAGAGTTTAATAAATCTTGCTGTTCTTGCGATAAAGTTAAAAATTTAATTCTTTGATTATTCACCCAATATCCCAAATTAATAGTGCCTTCTTCATCAATACTAAATCCATTATTTGTCTTAAATGGAACTGGAACATTCAGATTACCAAAATGTTCATAGTATGCCTTTGCAAGCTCATAGTTTTTTAACCATTTCACATCAAAAACACCAATAACAAAACCTATAGAATTTAATAATTGTTGTCTTTCTTTTGATAGATTACTAAAAACACTTCGTTGATTACTAATCCATTTTCCAAGATTTATAACTCCATTTTCATCATATGTAAATCCATCATTAGTTTTAAAACTAATTGGTACTAATAAATTTCCATGATATTCAAAATATGCTTTTGCATATTCATATTTATTTTGCCATTCATCATCAAAGGGATTTAAACTAAAATTTATTGACTTTAACAATTGTTGTCTATCTTCAGATAAAAGAAAGAAATTTTTTCTTTGTCTATAAATCCAATTTCCGAGATTTATAATTCCATTTTCATCATGCGTAAATCCATCATTAGTTTTAAATTTATCTGATATGTATAAATTCCCGTAATGTTCATAATATGCTTTAGCAAGCTCATAATAATCTTCCCAAGTCATTGTTAATCTATCACTTACATATCTTAACATCTCAAATAAATCTTGATTTTCTATTTCTATATCAAATGATGCATCTCTTATTTTAATGTCTCTATGACTACCTAGGCCATTATTTTGTAAATCTTTAATTCTATCTCTTAAATTGTTTTCTAACTCTCTAATAAATTCATAATTATTAGTTAAATCTATTACTACTGGTGCTATTAATTTTTCAATTAAATCTTCTTTGGTTGCATTTTCCTTAACTGGTATATCTCTAGATTTACACATTTCAATTAATTGTTCTACTGAATATTTTTCTAGTTCATCAAACATTTCTTTTGTATTACCACGAACCGATAACGCTCTACCTAATTGTTCAAAGTATACAATATCTGATGTTGTTCCACGCCCCATTATTACACCGTCTATATTAGGAGCATGAATTCCTTCATTATATTGATTTATAGCAAACATTACACGTAATTTATTATTTGCTTTTTCACCTTCCAAAGTAACATCATCATAAAAAGCATCTCTATTAAGTTTACCATCCTCTCCCATATCACTCGTTGAAGTATAAATAATTATATCTTCTTCAGGCACAAACTCTCTAAACCAATCTATTGCTTGTTTTTTAATAGTCTCAATATCATTAGTTCCGTTTTCTGAACATGGTGGACAGAAATAAATATATTTACCATTAGGCTTAATATTTTTTCTTAAAATGTTGGGAATGCTTGGTGCTTCATGTATTCTTCTTTTAACATCTGTCAAAATTGCCATATATTCTTGATATTCACGAGATGTTGCATTAAGTTTTTGTACTCTTTCTTCCAATTTACTTTCTAAACCTATTAAATTAGTATAAGCACTTTTATATACAGGTTTAGGAAGTACACCATCTATCATAGCATCACATAGATCATATCTACTTTCTATTTTTCCAGAAAATAATTCATCAGTATCAGAATTAGCCATATCTCTTTCATACGAAGTACCACGATCTCTTACTGTGTAAGCAGTCATTCCAAATATTTTCATTTTAGGATGAGTTTCTATCATAGTATTAACTCTAGCACCCCATACTGGTGC
>CAKORG010000003.1 GCA_934101495.1 uncultured Bacilli bacterium | reverse complement strand
AATGAGTACTGGAGAATCATCGGAGTGTTTGATAGTGCATCACATGGTGTAAGTGGAAAGAACTTGGTTAAAATAATACGTGCAGATGTGTTAGATGGGCTACCATGGGATAGGTCAAATACTAACGACTGGACAGCAGCTAGCTTAAACAAACTTCTTAATGGTGCATACTATAATGCTCAAGATGGAACAGGTTCTGAACATTGCTATCGGAATGCCTCGATAGCGTTTTCTGATTGTGATTATAGAAAAAAAGGAATACAATTGAACTATAGAAGCATGATAGCAAATGTAACATGGCATCTAGGTGGATATTCAAGTAATAGAAAAACAACAGCAGCTTTTTATGGATATGAAAGAGGAACAACAGTATATAGGGGAAGACCAACAAGTACAACAGGATATGTAGGACTAATGTATCCGAGTGATTATGGATACAGTGTATTATCAAGTAGTTGTGCAAGAACAACAAGTCTAGATTCTTATAGTAGTGGCACATGTGCAGGCCAAAGTTGGTTATACGGAAAAGGGTACGAATGGACTCTTATGCCTTATTCTTCGTTTAATATTAATGCGTTCGTTGTGCAGAACAATGGTTATGTAAAACGTAGCACTAGTATGAACTATAGTTATAGTGTCCGTCCAGTTTTGTATCTAGACGTTTCTGTGTATAAAATCGGTGGAGAAGGAACCATGAATAAACCATATATAATAGGAATATGAAGCTTTGTAATTAATGCGTCTCGAAGATGTTATTGGTCGACATTGTAAGAACAAATATGATAAAAATGAAATACCCAATTATAATATGTGAATTTACTAACAATCTTAAATATGATGGTTTATTTAAGAACATAATCAATAAAATTATTGGAGGTCTTATGCAAAAGAGAATTAGAATAGTAAGTATAGGAATTATATTAATAATATTACTTATTAGTGTAATTATTTTAAATAATAATACTAATAATAAACATACATTTAAAAAAGATGGGATATTATATGCTTTATCTTTAGATGGAAAAAGAATAACATCTTTTCCATCTAAAGGATTGTATAAAGCAAATGTATCATGTGAAGGTGCAGATGGAAAATGGTTATATGATGATTGGAAATTAGCAATAGAAAATATAACTGGTGATGTATCATGTGATATAAAGTTTGAAACAATTACAAAAACATATTTAAATGATTATATCACAGGACTTCCAGGAACAACACAAGGAACAGGACAGGTGGTAAATGAAAATGGATATAGATATGAAGGAAAAAATCCAAATAACTATGTTTGGTTCAATAATGAGTACTGGAGAATCATCGGAGTGTTTGATAGTGCATCACATGGTGTAAGTGGAAAGAACTTGGTTAAAATAATGCGTGCAGATGTGTTAGATGGACTCGCATGGCATAAGTCAAATACTAACGACTGGACAGCAGCTAGTTTAAACTTACTACTTAATGGTGCGTACTATAATGCTCAAGATGGAACAAATTCAGGCTATTGTTATGGATATAGTACAACAGTAACAGCTAATTGTGATTATACTAAAAAAGGAATCCAATCTGGATATAGAAGTATGATAGCAAAAGTAACATGGTATCTAGGAGGATATTCTAGTAGAGATGCAACAGCAGAAGTTTTCTATGGATATGAAAGAGGAACAACAGTATATAGTGGAAGACCAACAAGTACAACAGGATATATAGGGCTGATGTATCCAAGTGATTATGGCTTTAGTGTATTAGCAAGTAGTTGTGCAAGAACAACAAATTTAAGTTCTTATAGTAGCACATGTGTTGAACAAAACTGGTTGAATAAAAATACTTTGGATTGGACAATTACGCCTGATTCTTCGAGTAGTGATTATGTGTTCTATCTGGGCAGTAATGATTTTGCGTACCTTAGCCATAGTGTCCGCCCTGTTTTGTATTTAGACTCATCAGTTTATGTAATTTATGGTGATGGCAGCTTAGATAAACCGTATATTATAGGAATGTAAATTATTAATTTCTTAATAACTATAAAAAGAAAAACTATTACTTAATGTTGTTTTGTAGTAGTTTTTTCTTTTCTATTCTATTTACAAAAATCAAATTATTTGATATTATTAATTTAGGATAAAAAAGGAAGATGAAAAATGGAAAATAGAAAAACAAAAATAGTAAGTGTAATAGCAATAGTGGCTTTTGCTTTGACCATTATTACAGCAACGTATGCATATTTCAATGCTCAAGTGGGTGATGCAGCAGCAGCAGATATCAAGGTTAACGCAAATACTGTAGATACATTTACATTTGCGACAGGAAGTCAAATATCGTTTAATATTAACCAAGAAAACTTTGCAAGTGGAACAGGTAATCAAAGTGGAAGTACTTTTGCAAGTGCACTTTTAACTGCAAATAATAAGACAAATACCGCAACAGAACACTACTATTTGTATTTGAATATCGAAAATAATTCGTTTACATATTCAATAGATAACAGTACTCCGGAAATAATAATGACAGTAACAGATAGTAGTGGTAATGAAGTAACTAATATAAGTACACTTAATCATGTTATAGTAACTGGAGCAAATGGAACCCAAGTGTCTGGCTATGATATAACAAGTAAAAGCGGAGTAATTACTCTTCTTAATAATAGAGAAATAACAACGACATCAAGTAAAGAAGAAAAATGGAATGTGACTATAACATTTGTAAACTATGACCAAAATCAAAAAGCTAATGCTGGAAAAAGTATGAGTGCTAAATTGATGATACAAAGTACTAAAATACCTGAAACAATAGCTGATGTGTGTTCTAGTGGAGATAACTTAGCTACATGTCTTGCAACATTAAGTTCTAAGAGTGCCTCATCATTATCAAAAATCTATTATCATGATTCAAATCTAGAAAATGGAGCAGGAGATAACTCATATAGATATGCCGGTGCAAGTAGTGAAGTAAATAACTACCTATATTTCTCTGGAGTTACTGATAGATTTCAATGGGGATATTATCGTATAATCGGAGTATTTAATGGACAAGTAAAATTGATTACTCAAAATTTTTTAACAGATAGTCCACCATGGGATAATAATAGTTCAAACACATGGTCTGCCGCAACCTCGAATGCACTACTAAATGGCAGCAGCTTTTTAACATATCTTGGCGATACCGCAAATAAAATAGCAACAACAACATGGAAAGTCGGAGGAAACACTTGGAATAATATAGGACAAAAAAAAGCTTCAATTGCATATCAAAATGAGATAAATAGTCCAACACCCGGGTCAAATTCATCAACTGGAGAAACAGAATATCCAGCAAAAATAGGTTTAATGTATGTAAGTGATTACGGATTTGCAGCAGACCCAATTGCATGGAAATACGTACTGAATGGATATGGATCTACAGCTTCAAATGGTATAGCAGTAAGCAATCAAAATTGGTTGTTTAACGGAAATTATGAATGGACCATAACTCGCGTATCAGACGTTGCTAGAAGTGTATTTCAAATTCATAATACTGGTCTTATTCGTAGTGCTCCGGTTATTAATGCAGGATTGATGCGTCCAACATTCTACTTAAACGGGGATGTTACTTATGTATCAGGAACTGGTACATCTAGTGATCCAATTCTAGTAAGTTGACAAACAGAAAGGAGATAAATATATATGGAAGAAGAAATTTTAGAAGAAATAAATAAGAATGCTAATGAAATAATTGAAATTGATGAAAATGAAGAAGTAAGTAATACTCAATATGATATGGAACAAGTAACTATGCCAAAAGGAAAAAAAGAAGAAAAGCCAAGTAAATTTGATAAGAAAAAGATAATTATTATAGTTAGTATAGTACTAGTTATACTAATTATCACCAGTATTTTACTATACTTTTTAGTATTTAAAAAAGATAATACCCCGGATATACCAAAAGACCCAGTCGTAGTAATTGAAAAAGATAATTACAGATATGAAGATGGTAAGCTTATATTTATTGATAAAGATAAAAATGAATTAGGTAGCTATACTTGTGAAAACAAAAGTGAAAATTTATGTTATGTAGCAAATTTTAGTAATGAAGATAGTTTTGATTCATTTAAAAGAGTATATGAAAATGGTTTACCTATAAATAATAGAGCAGATATAATACTTGATAATTATGTATTTGTATATGATAATATGAAAAAAGAAAATGGAAATATTATCATATATGATATAAACAAAGAAAAAGTATTAGATACAATCAGCTTAGTTAAAGAAGTAAAAGATAACAAAATTATATTTAAAAAAGATAATAAGTATGGACTTATAGAAATAACAGAAAAAGAAATTAAAGAAAATATTAAAAATTCATATGATTACATGGGATATATAGAAGATACAAATGCTTTAGTAGTCTCTAACAATAATAATTACTTATTAATAGATTTTGATGGCAAAGAACTAACTAAAAGCGTTCCCGGTGCGATTAAAGCCTTTGATGATAATAAGCTTAGTGTCAAAGTGGGAAATAACTATTATGTATATGGCTATGACGGAAAAATGGTTATAGGTAATAGTTACGATTATATAAGATTTGTAGATAATTATGTTATTGCAGCTGATGGTAAAAAGCTTTATGTTTATGATAAAGATGGAAGTCCAATGAATATGGATGGGGTTAGAATAAGCAGTAATAGTTATAATACTAAGTTAATATTTAATGATAATCTAAGACAAATTGGTAAAGAAGAAGCATTTAATGCATCAATTACTGGTAAAACAATGCGTATAGAATATGGTGAAGAAGTAACAAGAATCAATTTAAATGAAGGCTTATTTAACAAAACTTTAGAATATATAAGTTATTTTGAAGGAAAACTATACTTTTATAAAGATAGTGAAAAAAGTGAAATTTTAGGCAGTTATACATGTAACTATGCAAATGGTGTTTCTGAAGGCGATGAGACTTTAGGTAATTGTTTTCTAGCTAAAGAAAGTAATATATTTAAAAGTGGAGATAAAATAGATAGTGGTTATCTTCCAATATATAACAATCGTTATGTATTTATAGCTGATACTAAAGCTCCGAATGCAAATGATAATATTATTCTTTATGACTTAAAAGATAAGAAAAAGGTAGCAACATACAAGTCAGTAGATGCTGGATACCATGACATCACTAATAAAGTTAACTTAATAACTACTGCAGGAACTATAGTTGTTGCTAAAAGTGCTGAAGATGATGCCTATGGTGTTATCAATATTGCCCAAAGTTCCGTTAAAGGCATTGTTCCATTTAGAATAAAAGATTCTAATGGCAATGTAACATCAAAAAACACATCATTTAAATTAGTTGATAACTATTATATGTTTAAAAGAAGTGATGATACATATCATATATATGATAACAATGGTGAACTTGCTAAAAATGTAAATACTAAATATGAAATTGTTAAGTATAAGAATGGCTATTTAATGGTTAAAAATAATGATAAATACTTAATATATGATAAAGATGGAAAAATAATAAGTGATGAGTATAAAAATATAATAATGGAAAATAAATTCTATTTAACCATTGATAAAGATAATGTTGTTGGTATTTTCAAATATGATAGTAAAAAAGATTTAACTCGTACTCTTGAAGAAGTAATAAAACTAGATAGTGATGATTATGCTAAAGAGTTATCATACACTATTAAAGACAATATTTTAAAGATAACATATAGTCATGATGGTAGTACTACGAGTGTAGAAATAAATATTGGGTAGATACTATGAAGGATAAAAAGACATTAATAACAATAATTGTACTTTTGGTAATATTTTTACCACTTGGACTAGTGGGAACTATTAAACATTTTAGTGTTCCAAGTAAAATAGATAACGAAAAAAACAACCCTAATAAAGATTTTATTTATAATAATAAAGTATATTTCTATAACGGAGATAAACTTATGGGTACATATGACTGTAGCGATTGCTTTATTGCAGATACAATAATCGATGATGAAAATTACCACACTAACTATTATAAAGGTGGTAGTAAAGCATTACCAGGTGTTATAAATAATTTCTTTAGTATTTTTAAAAAACAAGATAGTTATGTTTTATATAATGTAGCTGGAAAAAATATAATCGATGAATATAGAGAAATTAAAAATTATAATACTGAAGCAACATCTAATTTTCTAATAAATCGTAAAAACAATGGATGGGGTATAGCATTTCTAGAAATAGGAAAAATATCAATTCCTAGTGAATATGATTATATTGCTTTGCCTTCGCACTTAATCAATAAAAAATTAGATTCATCCAAGTTTATTGTTAAACAAAATTCGTTATGGTTTATATTAAATGAAGATGGAACTATTTTTAAAAACGCTATTAGAAGTGAAATAACTGATTTCAATAATAATTACTATATTACTTATGACAATAGCTATCACATTTATGATTATAGTGGGATAGAAAAGTTAGAAAATCTAACCAAAACTAATGTTTATGGAGTAGGAGACTATATCTTTATTGTAAATGATAATGGTTTATTTATATATAAAAACTGTGATGAAGCAATACTTAAATTTGTGAGTCTTCCTGATTATAATGAACTATATTTTTCAGTAGAAGAAAATGGAATTGATGTTATAATTGATGGAAATGTTACAGAAACACTTGAACTTAGTTAAATAATTTGTTAAAATATGCTTATATTTTGATGATTTTTGAGGAGTAATATAATTTGTTTTAAAGAGAGTTAGCGTTTGGTGGAAGCTAATAAAGAGGTTATATGAAGGTTACAAAAGGAAAAATAATGCAGAGATGCTATAAAATCAATTAAGTTAAATAAAGGATGGTACCGTCACAAATTGACTCCTTGGGTATCATCTTTTTTTATTTTTAGAAAGAAGGAATTAATATGTTAGAAAAAAAGTATAATCATTTAGAAGTTGAAAATGGTAAATATGAAAATTGGATTAAGAATGATTATTTTGAAGAAAAAGAAGGAGGAAAACCTTATGCTATAGTTATCCCACCCCCAAATGTTACAGGAAAACTTCATTTAGGTCATGCTTGGGATACAGCACTTCAAGATATTATTATTCGTTTCAAGAAAATGCAAGGTTTTAATGCTATCTGGATTCCTGGTATGGATCATGCTGGTATTGCAACTCAAGCCAAAGTTGATGCTAAACTAAAAGAAATGGGAATCAAACCTCGTTCTTTAGATAGAGAAAAATGGTTAGAATATGCTTGGGAATGGAAAAAAGAATATGCTGAAAATATTCATAGACAATGGGCCAAGTTAGGTCTTTCATTATGTTATTCAAAAGAAAGATTTACCCTAGATGAAGGATTAAATAAAGCTGTTAAGCATGTATTTAAAACTCTATATGATGAAGGTTTAATTTATCGTGGAGAAAGAATTATAAATTGGGATCCTGCCCAAAGGACAGCACTTTCTAATTAAGAAGTTATTTATAAAGAAGTAAAAGGTGCTTTTTATCATATTAAATATTATTTAGAAAATAGTGATGAGTATTTAGAAGTTGCAACAACTAGACCTGAAACGTTATTTGGTGATACAGCGGTTGCAGTTAATCCAGATGACGAAAGATATAAAGACTTAATTGGTAAGAATGTTGTTTTACCAGTAGTAGGTAAACTTATTCCAATTGTTGGTGATGAACATGCTGATCCTCTATTTGGTACTGGTATTGTTAAGATTACTCCAGCTCATGATCCAAATGACTTTGAAGTTGGTAATAGACATAATTTAGAAAGAATCGTTTGCATAAATCCTGATGGAACAATGAATGAAAATGCTGGAAAGTTTGCGGGGCTTGATAGATTTGTTGCTCGTGAAAAGTTGGTAGAATATTTAAAAGAAAAAGATTTACTGATAAGCATAGAAGAAATAATGCATAATGTTGGTCATAGTGAGCGAAGTGGAGTAATGGTTGAACCATATCTTTCTAAACAATGGTTTGTTAAAATGCGTCCACTTGCAAATAAAGTTTTAGAAAATCAAAAAAATAAAGATACTAAAGTAAATTTCGTTCCAACTAGATATGAAAAAATTATGAATCACTGGATGGAAATAACTTATGACTGGTGTATTTCTCGTCAACTTTGGTGGGGACATAGAATTCCTGCTTGGTATAAAGGTGATGAAGTGTATGTTGGTGAAGTTGCACCTGTTGGTGATGGCTGGGTTCAAGATAATGATGTTTTAGATACATGGTTCTCAAGTGCTTTATGGCCATTTTCTACACTTGGCTGGCCAGAAGAAACTGAAGATTTTAAAAAGTTCTATCCAAATAATGTTCTAGTTACTGGTTATGATATTATTCCATTCTGGGTTAATCGTATGACTTTTGAGGGACTTCATTTTACAGGAGAAAGACCATTTAAAGATTGTTTAATTCACGGACTTATTCGTGATAAACAAGGAAGAAAGATGAGTAAATCTTTAGGTAATGGTGTAGATCCAATGGATGTTATAGATACTTATGGTGCTGATGCCCTTAGGTTTTTCTTAACAACATCTAGTGCTGCTGGAACAGATTTAAGATATGATGAAGAAAAGGTAAAAGCAAGTTGGAATTTTATCAATAAATTATGGAATGCTTCTCGTTTTGTTCTTATGAATATTGAAGACTTAAATGCTTTAAATTTTGATAATTTGAAAATGGAAGATAAGTGGATTTTAACAAGTTTAAATAATACTATTAAGAGTGTAACTAAAAATATGGAACATTATGATTTTAATAATGTTGGTACAGAAATCTATAGCTTTGTATGGAATGATTTTTGTGATAATTATATTGAATTTGCTAAATTTAGTTTAGATGATATGACAACTAAATCAGTACTTTATTATGTACTTAGCTGCATACTTAAAATGCTTCATCCATTTATGCCTTATGTTACTGATGAACTTTATAGTAATCTTCCAATGCATGAAGAAAATATAATATTATCCGAATATCCAAAATATAATAAAGCTGAAGTATTTAACAAAGAATATGAAGAATTTAATAATATTATTGAATTTATCAAAGTATTTAGAAATGTAAAACTTGAAAATAAAATTGGTAAAGATTTTGGAATAAAGATAAATAATGAAGAAGACTATAGTTTAATAATGAAACTTCTTCGTATAAATTTGGATGAACATAAAGTAATAAAAGGTACTAAGTATAGTGTTATTTATAAAAATTATAATTTAGATATTTATTATGAAAAAGAAGTTACTGAAGAAGATTTGTTACTTTTAAATAAACAAATTAGTGAACTTGAAAGTTCAATTGAAAGAAGAAAGAAACTTCTAAGTAATGAAAACTATGTTGCTAAAGCACCGAGAGAACTTGTAGAAAAAGAAAGATTTACATTAAAAGCTGAAGAAGAAAAGTTAGCAAAATTAAAAAATGAATAATAAATTGGCTATTAGATATATTCTAGTAGTCTTTTTTGATTCCAACTTATTTTACACTTTTTGACCCTAATTTTTGGCTAAAAAATAAAATTTCTTTGCATATTTTTTACCTAATATATCATGTGTTTTTAGCAATATATTTTTGTAACCTAAAAAATTTTTCAAAAAAAAGGAAAAAATAACAATTGCTAGAAATTTAGCTAATATGAATGTTGAAACAAAAGTAATAGAAAATGCAACAGGATTATCCCAAGAAGAAATAAAAAAATAATTGCTCAAAAATAAAAATCGTTTGTTATTTTAATAGTAATCATACATAATTTGTAATATTGTTCTCATTTAAAATTTACAAAATAAAATAAATTTGTTAAAATAATGTATGAGGAAAAGATATATGAAAGATGCAATATTATATAAAATATTAAGACCTCTAATTACGGGGTTTTATAAATTGTTTTTTAGGCCAAAGTTTATTGGCACTGAAAATATTCCTATTAGCGGTAGAGTTGTTTTAGCTGGTAATCATACCAGTAATTTTGATGCAGCACTTCTTATAAGTGCTACAAAAAGAAATGTTCATTTTTTAGCTAAGAAGGAATTGTGGAATGGCCCTAAAAAAATAATTTTTGGTAATCTAGGACTTATTCCAGTTGACAGAAAAAGCAAAGACGGCAATGCTTTAATAATAGCTGAAAGATATTTGAAAAAGGAGAAATTAATTGGAATATTTCCTGAAGGAACAACCGAGAAAACCGGAGAAATGTTAAAATTTAAAAAAGGTGCTGTAAAAATGGCAACTGACACTAATAGTCCAATTGTTCCTTTTGTAATTACTGGCAAATATAAACTGTTTTCTAAAGATTTAACAATTAAATTTTTAGAGCCAATCAAGTGTGATGGCGATATAAAGGAAGAAACAGAAAGACTCATGAATATAATTAAAGAGGAAAGGGAGAATCTAAGATGAATTTATTTGCATTTTTAAGAAGAAGAAAACCAATACCTGAGCCTTGGGCTAAATATTATACAAAGGAAGAATTAAATATAAAAATACCTGATATAAGTATGTATGACCAAGTAAAAAAAAGTAGTTACTTGTATCCTGATTATATTGCTTATGAGTATATGGGATATAAAAGTACTTATAAAAATTTCATTAAAGAAATAAATGCATATGCTAAAGTGTTTACAAAAGCTGGAGTTAAGCGTGGGGATATTGTTACGATAATGCTTCCAAATATGCCAAATGTTTTAGTTAGTTTGTATGCATTAAATAAAATTGGTGCTATTGCTAATATGGTCCATCCTTTATCTAGTGAAGAAGAAATATTATTTAGTTTGACATCTACTAAAAGTAAACATTTGATTATGCTAAATAGCTTTTATTCGAAGATTGAAAATATTATAGATAAAACAGATGTAAAAGAGGTTATATTTGCAAGTGCATCTGATTATATGCCTTTTTTTCTAAAAGTTGGGTACAATTTAAGTCAAATTGGTAAATATAAAAAACATCCAAAGAAGGATAAATATTTAAGTTGGAAAGGCTTTTATAAAAAATATTATAGTACTGAATATATAAAATTTCCTAAGTTTGGTAAAGATACACCCGCCGTTATCATTCATAGTGGTGGTACTAGTGGAACACCAAAAAATGTTGTTATTCAAAATAGAGCATTTATACTTGGAGCGCTTCAAGAAAAAATATCGATGAAAAATTTGCATGCTGGAGATTGTTGTCTTGCTATTATGCCTAATTTTCATGGCTTTGGTTTAAGTGTTTTAATGCATACACCACTTGCATTAGGTTGTTATTCAATTTTAATTCCTCAATTTGATGCTAAAAAGTTTGATATTATGTTTCATAAAAAAAATCCTTCATGTGTTTTAGGTGTACCAACCTTATATGAAGCTTTAATGAGTAATAATAATGTTAAAAATTTAGATTTATCAAATTTAAAATATATTGTTTCTGGCGGGGATATCCTACCTAAATCTTTGGAAAATAAAATGAATGAATATTTAAAAGAACATAATTCACCAGGAAAAATCACTCAAGGCTATGGTTTGTCTGAAGCTCTTGCTGCTGTTTGTCTTGCTTGTGATGATGTGAATAAATCTGGTTCAGTTGGAATACCACTTGCAGGAAATCAAATTAAAATAATTGATTCAGCTACTAGAGAAACTTTAAAATATGGAGATGTTGGTGAAATATGTGTTCACTCTAAAGCTTTTATGCAAGGTTACTTAAATGATGAAAGTGAAACAAATACAGCACTTCAAGTGCATAAAGATGGACATGTTTGGCTTCATACAGGTGATTTAGGTTATATGGATGAAGATGGTTTTGTCTTTTATAAAGGAAGACTTAAGAGAATGATTATTTCAAGTGGATATAATGTGTATCCATCCCATGTTGAGGAAGTTATTGAGTCACATCCAGCAGTTTTGCAGTGTACTATTGTTGGTGTTCCCCATCCTTATAAACAAGAGGTACCAAAAGCTTTTATAGTTTTAAAAGAAGGTTATATTGCGATGTTTGTTAAAGATGATATTAAAGCATATTGCAAGAAAAAATTATCTAAATATATGATACCAGCTGAATTTGTTTTTAGAAAAAGACTACCTAAAACAAAACTTGGTAAAGTAGATTTTAAGAGCTTACAAAAAGATACACGAGGTGATTACGATGAATAAAATACCTTTATTATATAGAATTGGAAGATTTATACTAGGACCATTTTTTAAATGGTATTATAATCCCACGATAATTGGAAAAGAAAATATACCAAAAGATGGTGCCATATTAATTGTTGGTAACCATAAACACTTATATGATCAATGTTTATCAATTATTTCAACAAAAAGGTTCATTAAATATATGGCAAAAAGAGAATATTTTGATAATAAAAAAACAAGATGGTTCTTTAAAGCAGTTGGATGTATTTCTGTTGATCGAAGTGTTCATGATGGTAAAGCAAAAAATGAAGCAATTGAAACCCTTAAAAATGGGGGAGCTATTGGTCTTTTTCCTGAAGGCACTAGAAATAAAACTCAAGAGTTTTTGCTACCTTTTAAATTTGGTGCTGTTTCAATGGCAAAAAAAACTGATGCTTATTTAGTACCATTTGGTATTACTGGGGATTACGTTTTTAGAAGTAAGAATTTAGTAATTAAATATGGTAAACCTTTTAAAGTAACGGATATGGAACTTGAAGAAGCTAATAATTTGCTATATGAAACAGTAAAAAAGTTAATGGAAGATACCTTGAAAAAGTAGAATTTATTTTGTTTCTTTTCTTGTGTTTGAAAGTGAGGTTTTTATGAAAAATATAACAATTTTAGGTGGTGGAATATTAGGCAGTCAAATAGCATTTCAAACAAGCTACTGTGGATACAATGTCACAATTTATTTGAGAAGTAAAGAAAGTGTTAAAAGATGTAAGAAAAAACTTGAAGATGTAAAAAAATCTTATATTGATGCAATTAATATAATGAAAAAAGAAAAAGATATAAACACTTGGTCTTTGGGTATAGCCGATTTTGATAAATTTAATGCTAGTAAGTCTTTAAAAATTCTTGAAGAAGTTCTAAATAAAATCAACTTTGAAATTGATTTAGAAAAATCTGTTTGTGATGCTGATTTAGTAATTGAGTCCATGAGTGAAGATTTTGATGCTAAAAAAGAAATCTATGAAAAAATAGCACCACTTCTTCCAGAAAAAACAATACTAGTTACTAATTCATCTACGATGCTTCCAAGTAAACTTGCAAAATTTACAAAAAGAGAAAATAAATTTTTAGCACTTCATTTTGCTAATTCAATATGGAAAAATAATATTGTTGAAGTAATGATGCATAAAGATACTAATGAAAAATATTTTGAAGAAGTAATAGATTTTGCTAAAAGTATTAGAATGGTGCCACTTCCACTTCGAAAAGAAAAATCTGGATATTTACTTAATTCCATGTTAATTCCACTTTTATTTTCTGGCCTTGATTTGCTCGTAAATGGTATTAGTGATGTAGAAAGTATTGATACAGCTTGGAAAAGAGGAACAGGCGCACCAAAAGGACCATTTGAAATACTTGATACAATTGGACTTAAAACAGCGTATGATATTGTATTAATGTATGTTAAAATTCCTAAATTTTTAGCGCCTTATAACTTTAAAGGCATGGAAAGGTTGCTTAAAAATTATATTGACGAAGGAAAACTTGGTAAGTCTAGCGGGGAAGGATTTTATAAATATTAATGTATAAATGGTTTTATGAAACACCATCTGGTTTTGATAATATGGTTATGACATCAGATGGAGAATACTTAACAGCTTTAGTGTTTCAAAATTCTAATGATATAGAAAAAATAGAAAAAAATGCAAAAGAAGAATATTTAGATATTTTTAAAGAAACAAGTAATTGGTTAGATTTATATTTTGAAGGCAAAATACCCGATTTTATACCTTCATATAAATTAGAAAATTTGAGTAGATTTACTTTGGAAGTAATAGAGTATATAAAGAAAATTCCATATGGCAAAGTAATAAGTTATGGTGATATAGCAAATTGTATTGCTAAAAAGAAAAATATAAAAAGGATGTCTGCTCAAGCTGTTGGTGGTGCAGTGGGTAGAAATCCAATTTGCATTATAATTCCTTGTCATAGAGTTATGGGTACTAATAATAAAATTACTGGTTATGGTGGTGGCATAAATAATAAAATTAAATTATTAGAAAAGGAAGGCATTTATGAATACAAAAAATAGAATAATAATGATAATACTAGCTGCAGTGATGACGATAGTTGCAGTTATTGGAGTACGTTTAAAAAATAATGAAAATGAAGCAAGTGGAGATGTGCTAAGTGGTAAAACTTTAGTTGTTTATTTTTCCGCTCAAAATCATACTAAAAATTTAGCAGAGAAAATAGCAAAGAAACTTGACGCAGATATTTTTAAAATAGTGCCCCAAGAAAAATATACAGATGAAGACTTAAATTATAATGATAAAAATTCAAGAGTATCTAAAGAACATGAAGATGAAGCAAAAAGACATATATTACTTGAAAAAGTGGTTCCAGATAACTTTGATAGTTATGAAAATGTTATTATAGCTTATCCAATTTGGTGGAAAATAGCAGCCTATCCAGTATCAAGTTTTGTAATGGGTAATATTTTTGATAATAAAAATATTTATCCTGTTTGTACTTCAGCATCTAGCGGTTTAGGTGATAGTGCAAAAAAATTGAAATCTATATCAAGCGGCGGAACATGGCGTGAAGGATACCGTTTTTCTGAGGATGCCACAAGTAGTGATATAGATATTTGGTTAAAAACAATTAGTAAATGAAAAACTAATTGTTTTTTTGAAACTTTTTTAGAAAAATATGACACTTTATATGCGAGGTGATAAAAATGACTAGTCAAAAAGCCTTAGAAAAGTTTAATGAAGTTTATAATGAAAGTTATAGGGATATTTCTAGATATGTAGTAGTAAGTAGTAATAATATCGGCGATGTTCAAGATATACTTCAAAATATTTATCTTGAAGTATATAAAAATATTGATAAAGTTAAAGATAAAAACTATGTATTTGGTATAGCAAAAAATGTTATAAAAAAATATTATAGGTTTAAATTTATGAAAAAAAGCGATGAAGTACTTTATGATAATATTAGTGATAACATTAATTTGGAAAAAAGCGTAATGGAAAAGTTTGATACAGAGTTAGTTTGGAATTACTTAAAAAAGAAAGGTGGAAATATATCTAAAATAATGTATCTTTATTATTGTGAAGATTTTACTATCAAAGAAATAGCTGATACTTTAAATTTAACTGAGTCAAATGTTAAAAATTATATTTATAGAACTTTAAAAGAGTTAAGGAGGATAAATAATGACTAAAAAAGTTTTAAAAGATATTTTTGATGAAAAAATAAATAAAGAAGATATTTATAGGTATGTAACAAATAAGAAAAGAAATAATTATTATGGTGTGCTTAAATATGCAGTTTTAATTATTATATGCATCGGAATAGTGTTATTTAAATTTAAAAACAATGTGTTTAAAGAAAATAATACTTATGATGATAATATTTATATTAATGAAGTAAAAACATTTGGAAATAATGATATTGATGTAACAATAATGAATATTAATGAGTCTACGAATATTTATTTTAGTGATGATTTAGAAAAGGCTTATCCATTTTTAAAAAGAAGTAAAAATCTTTATGAAAATGACGATGAAATATTAAAAAAATATGAAACTGATATTTATTTTGCTATAACTGAAAATGATGATGAAAATCCATTTAGTAAAATTCATAATCTTATTTATGCTTATAAAAATAAGGATGGAAAAGGAAAAATTACCGTAGCTTTTGCAAAAGATAAAAAACCTCTTCGTGATTATTTCTTTGAAACTAAAAATAATAAAACATCAAATATTAAAAATAAAGAAATGACTATTTATAAATATGAAAATACATATTTTACAGAGTTTGAAGATAATGGTATATATTATGATATTGAGAGTACTAATGCGAGTTTTAAAGATTTTAAATATATTTTAGATATAGTAATTGAATAATTTATAAAATGACATATAATAATCTTGTGGGTGATTGCAAGTGAATAACAATTTATTGCTAGAAAAAAATAAAGTCAAAATTCCATGTTGGAAATTTGGTGCAGATAATGAAAAATTAATAAAACTTGTACTTTTAGGTGAAAAACGTGCAACAACTTCATTATTTAGTGAATATGAAAATGATAATGAACCTTTACCTAAAGTTGGTGATAGAAGTATTATACTTCATGATGATAATAGCACGGCATGTTTAATTGAAACTGAAAAAGTTATAATTACAGAATTTGCAAATGTTACAAAAAAAATGGCATTTATTGAAGGAGAAGGGGATAAATCCTTAGAATATTATAAAAAAGAACATACAAGAATATTTAAATTAATAGATCCAAATTTTAATTATAAAACTAAAATTGTTTTTGAAGTTTTTAAAGTAATTGAATAATTTGCAAATTTCACATAATTACCATAGAAAAAAATTCAAAAATGTTATATAATAATCTTGTGTGGTGATAATATGTTCCAAAGTGAATTAAATTATAAAGAATATTTAAATAAACTAAAGAAAAATGAACTTATAAATATAATTAATGATTATAATAAACTATGTGATATATACGGTTTTGAAAAAATTGGTGATACAAAAAGCAAAAAAGAAGTACTTGTAAATTTAATTGATAATGTTAAAGAAAACTATACTAAAGGAATAATAATGTCTTTAGATAAACAGGATTTTTTATCATTAAAAGAAATGATAAAAAAAAGCTCTATGGAAAGTTTAAATAATAATAGAGCTTTAATAAACTTTCTAAAAAGTAAGTATATTTTATTATTAAACGATACGTTAGAAATACCAAAAGATACAAAAATAAATGAAATACTTAAAGATAGAAAAGTTCAAAAACATATTGATTATTGGACTAATGTTTATGATTTTGTAAATGGTGTTATTATTGCTTATGGTGTTGTAGATATATCTTATTTTAATGAATTAATAAAAGATGCCAAAGGAAAAAACAATATATTTAAAATGCTAGATTTTTATTACAAAAGGAATTACATAATAGAAGAGGATAGACTTATAAGTAACAAACTTAGTAATAAGAAAAGAATTGATAAATATTTCAAAAATAAAAATTATAAAAAATTCACTATAAAAGAGTATATTGCTTTAGGTAGAAGCATCTATCATCATAACATTAAATCCTATAGAAAGCTTATTAGAATGCTTAAAAATTATTATGTGTTCAAGAAGAAAGATATAGAATTTGTAGATAAATACATTGTAATTCCTTACCTTTATAACAAAATAAATGAAGAAGAAGTAGCAAAATGTATATTAGAAGAAACTATTGTTAAGCTATTTGAATTTAAAGGTGATAAATTAAAAACTAAAATGCTCACTGAAATAGTAAAGATAAGGAACGAATTTCCTTTATGGGAACTTAGTGGTCATAGTAAGATGGAAGGAAACGAAAAATGAAAAAGAATGGATATACAGTAGTTGAGTTAGTGGTTGTTCTAGCAGTATTTAGTATTGGCTACTTTGCTGCCACTTGGATTATCTCAGGTAAGGTTAATGTTAATTTTGAAGAGCAATTATATGAAGAGAAAATATCTGCAATTGAAAAACAAGCAAGTATTTATGCTATGAAAGATGAAGGTCTTTTTGAAAAAGAAAAAGTTGCTTATTTAACTGTTGGTGATTTAGCAGAAAAAAATGCAATCATATCCAGTGCAAATGGTAAAGTTATTGACCCTCGGAATAACGAAAATGACTTAAACAATATTAAAATTAAACTAACAAAAGAAAGCGACAAAATAACTGCGATAGTGTTAGATTAATTAAATGTGTAAAGTTTTGTCAAATTTTATCGATTTGCTTGATTAATATCAATAATATGAGTATTATATTAATGAAAAGGGAGAGTGAATATAATGATATATCCATCAATCGATAAATTATTAAATATCGTAGATTCTAAGTACAAATTAGTTCATGTAGCTTCAAAAAGAAGTAAGCAAATGCTTGAAAATAATCACTATCAAATGAAGGAAACTGATTATAAAAATAAGAAGCCTTTAGGTAGAGCTCTTGAAGAAGTTGAAGCTGGATTAATAAGAATTGTAGAAGATGTGCAAAAATAGCTTGATTATTTTATCGATATATGATAAAATAATTTTGTTCCTGGGGAATTAGCTCAGTTGGCTAGAGCACCACGCTTGCACCGTGGGGGTCGCGGGTTCGAGTCCCACATTCTCCACCAGAAGGAATTCAAAGCCTGTATTTACGGGCTTTTTATTTTGCTCAAAAATAAAAATATACACTTTTTTATACAACTCACGGTAAAATGACGGTAATTAATTTTATGTATTTTTATTTATTTTGTGGTATAATTACGATGGGTGTTAGGTATGTATATAAAAAATGGCAATAATGTAAATGAATATTTTATAGTAGATAATGGAAAAATAGTTTTATCATATTTGAAACTTGAAAAAGATAATGACATTTATAT
Organism: uncultured Bacilli bacterium; assembly: GCA_934101495.1. Lineage (GTDB taxonomy): Bacteria > Bacillota_I > Bacilli_A > RF39 > UBA660 > Onthocola_B. The sequence continues at coordinate 51,671 of CAKORG010000003.1, read as the reverse complement.
TGGAATGGGAGAAATCTCTTTATCAGAAGATGAACTTTTTAAAATAAATAAATATTTAAAAGAAAATATTTTAGAAGAAGGCTCATACATAAATGTTGCAGATAATTCATTAATTGCATTTCTTGATAATAAATATCAAGCTGTAGAAATTAGTTTAAATAAATGTTTATCTAAAAAAAATAGTGGAACTGTTTTAGAAGAAAAAAATATTTTGATTGATAATGTAATTGTTAAATATTATGATGCCGATTTTAATGCATATTGTAATTTTGCAAAACAAAATATAAATAGTAATAAAATAATAAAAAAGGTAGATGAATTATTTAAAAATAAAAATTATATAGATGTAATTATATTACCTGAAAATTTAGAATTTGTTAAAACTCTTGGTTACGACGTTTGGAGTAAGAAATATATTGTTAATTAGTGGTATTTTTGGTAAAATAGTAACAGGTGTTGGAAATGAAAAACGAAAATATTAGAAATTTTTCAATTATTGCTCATATAGATCATGGTAAAAGTACTTTAGCAGATAGACTTTTGGAACTTACTGGGGCAGTTTCTAAAAGAGAAATGAAAGAACAAATTCTTGATAATATGGATTTGGAAAGAGAAAGAGGCATAACAATTAAGCTTAATGCTGTCAAGTTAAATTATCATTATAAAAATGAGGATTATGTTATAAATTTGATTGACACTCCAGGCCATGTTGATTTCTCTTATGAGGTTTCAAGAAGTTTAGCAGCTTGTGAAGGTGCTATTTTAGTTGTAGATGCTGCTCAAGGTATTGAAGCTCAAACACTTGCTAATTTATACCTTGCAATGGAACAAGATTTGACAATTATTCCAGTTATAAATAAAATAGACTTACCAAACGCTGATATTCCAAGAGTAAAAAAAGAACTTGTGGAAGTTTTAGGTTTTAATGAAGACGATATTATTTTATGTAGTGCTAAAACTGGTGAAGGTGTTGAAGAAATACTTCATGCTGTTGTTGAAAAAGTACCTGGTCCTAAAATTGATATAACTAAACCTACGAGAGCTTTAATATTTGACTCATATTTTGATCCTTATCGTGGTGTTGTATTACTAGTTAAACTTGTTGATGGCAAAATTAAAGTTGGTGATACCATAAAAATGATGGCTAACAAAAGTACTTTTGAGGTTGTAGAGCTCGGAGTACATACACCGAAAGAAGAAAAATATAATGAACTTAAAAGTGGAGAAGTTGGTTATATTGCGGCATCAATTAAAGATATAAGTACAGTTTCCGTTGGAGATACCATTACAATCGTGGGCCATGAAGCAAATGAAGCTATCAAAGGTTATAAGAAAATGAAGCCAATGGTATTTTCAGGTATATTTCCAACTGAACCAAATAGATATGAAGAACTAAAAGAAGCACTTATTAAACTTAAATTAAATGATGCAGCTTTAACGTTTGAACCTGAAACAAGTGAAGCCTTAGGTTTTGGCTTTAGGATTGGGTTTCTAGGATTACTTCATATGGATGTAATAATAACTCGAATTGAAAGAGAATTTAATATTGGGATTATTGCCACTAGTCCTAGTGTTGTTTATGCGGTAACCCTTACTGATGGAAGTAAAATAGATGTAGATGCTCCATCAAAAATGCCAGAAAAAACAAAAATTAGCTATATCGAAGAACCTTATATTTTTACAAATATAATTGCTCCATCTGAATATATTGGGGCAATTATGGAACTTTGTCAAAATAAGCGTGGTATATACAAGTCAGTTGATTATATTGATGCAACAAGAATTGATGTTCACTATGAAATACCACTATCAGAAATTGTTTATGATTTTTATGATAGATTAAAAAGTACTACAAAAGGATATGCTTCATTTGATTATGAATTATGTGGATATAAAGAAAGTAGTCTAGTTAAAATGGATATTTTACTTAATGGTGAAATTGTGGATGCCTTAAGTGTAATTATCCATAAAGATTTTGCTTACCAAAAGGGAAGAGCAATTGTTAAAAAACTACGTGAACTTATTCCAAGACAAATGTTTCAAATACCAATTCAAGCTAGTATTGGTTCAAAAGTTATTGCTAGAGAAAATATTAGTGCATTAAAGAAAAATGTCTTAGCTAAATGTTATGGTGGAGATGTTTCACGGAAAAGAAAACTACTTGAAAAACAAAAGGAAGGAAAGAAAAGAATGAAAATGGTTGGTACAGTTGAAGTTCCTCAAGAAGCATTCTTAGCAGTTTTAGGTGATGAATAATGAGTGAAGAAGAAAAGAAAGAGTTTTTATTAAAGCAAGCTGATATGTACTTAAGTGGCATGTCATATAGGCAAATTGCTAAAGAAGTTGGTCAATCTTATGTTACAGTTCGCGATAATATTACAACGAAAATGAAGTCTTTCGACTCAGATAAATACGATGAAGTTTTAAAAAAAATTGATGATAATAAAGAAAAAACAGTTGATGATAGTGCAGTAAGAGAACGTATTTTAGAAGCTTATAAGCTTCTCACAGAAGAAGACAAAACAATAGCAGAAATTGCTAGTGCTCTCAAAACGACTGAATTTACAATTTATCGTGATTTAACAAAAAGGTTAAAATCGTTAAATGAAAAAGCACCTGAAATTATAACTGACAGCATGATGACTAGAGTAGTAGAAGTCCTAAAAAGGCATTCAATGGACAATCTAGCAGAAAAATCAAAAGTCTCATATTCAGAGTATTTATTCAAGCTATTTCCAACTGAACGCAGAAGAAAAGATTTCTTAACAAAATGTATCTTAACATTTGGCCTTAGGTTAGAAACACTAAGCATCACTTTGGAAATAAATAAAGAAGACCTTGAAAGGGAGTTATTATATAAATCTAATCCTTTATATGACAGGCTATACATGGTAATTAACCATACAATTAAAAGACAAGATATAGCACGTCAAAACTTTGAAAATTTTTTAAAAAGGTTAATTATTGCTTCAACAACAAGAAGTAGAGAAAAAATAGAAAAAGTGTTGAGCGAAATATCTGATGAAAAGGTTAACAAATTACTTAAACGCAAGAATACAGATTCTGAAAAGTTTAGTGATGAAGACATTTTAACCATATTAAGGTTTCAACTAAAATACATGCTTATGACAGGTAAGATTTTAGATATGTTTAGGATTAGTAAAAACCAATATACCCGAAGAGTTAGAAACTTTGAACAGGTTTATCCCGATTTAGTAGCAGATTTCAATTATTTATCTGACTATCATCGTACTATGCACATTTTTTCTGAAAGGAGAGGAAGATAATGAATAGTGCTTTAAGCAAACTATTTCCCACAAAATCAAAGAGAATGATATTTATAGCTAAATGTGCTTTAACATTTGGCATAAGATTGGATACTTTAAGTGATTTACTAAAAATAGACAAGAACGAATTATACAACGACTTATTATTATATAATAGGGACATTGCCTGTAATTTAGAAATGTTATTTGTCCATGGCATGGTAGCACAAGAAGAAGCAATAGCAAGCTTTGAAATATTTTTTAATAAATTATGCGAAGCTGCAAGAAGTCACAATAAAGAAAGTGTTAAAGCTGTAATGGGCGAAATTTGTGATAAAAAAGCAGTTGAACTAAAAAATAAACCTCGAAATGCTGGGGACAGACTAACAGACGAAGAGATACTTATAATTGTAAAATATCAATTAAAATATTTAGAAAGTACTAAAAGTATTACAAACTTTTTTAATATTAATTATGGATCATATCTTAAAAGGGTTAAAGGTTTAGGAAATGAATATGCTAAGTTGATTTCCAATTTCGAATATTTGTGTGATTATTATCGTGCTTCTAATTTTGCAAATACACAAGTAGAAGGCTTATAATGGCATCTTCAGTTTATATTCATATCCCGTTTTGCAGAAGAATATGTTCTTATTGTGATTTTTGTAAATTTATTTATAATGAAAAATGGGTTTATGCTTATTTAAAAACTTTGAAAGCTGAAATTAAGGACAGATATATGGGCGATGAAATAAAAACTATATATATTGGTGGAGGAACTCCGAGTAGTCTTGCTTTAAATGAAATTAAGAGTTTGCTTGAGATGACTAATGTTTTTAATACAAGAAATTTGCTAGAATTTACTTTTGAATGTAATCTTGAAGATATTAATGATGAACTTTTATTGCTTTTAAAAAGTTATGGTGTAAATAGACTTAGTATAGGTATTGAATCATTTAATATAGATAAACTTCAATTTATGGAAAGAAAAGCAGATTTTAAAGATGCTGAAGCAAAAATGAAATTATGTAGGAATCTGGGATTTAATAATATAAATTTAGATTTAATGTATGCAATACCTGGGGAAACTCTAAAAATTTTAAAAAAAGATTTAAGTTTGTTTTTAAAACTTGATCCTGAACATATAAGTACATATAGTTTAATATTGGAAGAACATACTAAAGCCTATGCTAACAAAACTACTGTTATGGAAGAAGAACTTGATTATGAAATGTATAAATATATTGAAAATAAATTAAGTGGGGTTCACCACTATGAAGTTAGCAATTTTGCAAAAAGAGGCTCTGAAAGTATCCATAACTTAGTCTATTGGAATAATGAGGAATATTATGGATTTGGCTTGGGAGCTTCTGGTTATTTAGATAAAATAAGATATACTAATACTAAAACCTTAAAAAAGTATTTACTTGGAGATTATGTTGAAGATAGAGAAATTATTGGTGAAAAAGAAAATATGGATTATGAAATAATGCTCGGTTTAAGAAAATTAGATGGGATAAATATGATTGATTTCCAAAATAAGTTTGGAAAAAAACTTGAAGATGTTTATAATATTAAACCTCTTTTAAAAAGTAAAGAGCTGATAAAGAAAAAGAATTATATTTTTATTAATCCAACCTACATTTATGTGATGAATGAGATACTTTTGAAAATAATTTAGGATAATTTGAGCACACTATCTATAGGAAGTGATAGTGTGCTTTTAGATTTAAAAATTTTAAATGGAGAATTGTCATTGAAATTCGATAAATATGTAAATAGATATACAGTAAATGTAGAAAATAATGTTGATACTCTAGAAATAGAGTATAAAATAAGGGATACGGATGAAATAAAAATTGTAAACAATGAAAATTTGAACTATGGATTAAATTATGTTTTCTTAGAAATAAGCAATGGTGAAGAAAAGAATGTATACACGTTGGAAGTCTATAAAGAAAAGATTGAAAATGTAATGAAGTATGAAGAAGTAACTATATCATCGAATAATAAAGAAAGAAATGAATATATGCCTTACATTATTTCGTTCACATGTTTTTTTATAATTATGTTTTTTTTCGTTGTCATATTTCATCGAAAAAAGTCGAAATAAAGGAAATTTGACACTTTTTGACATTATTAAGAATAAATTAAAGTCAAAAATTTTTATATAATATTTATGATATTTCTGTAGAATTTTTAGCCACAGAAATTTTTTTTTGTAAAAAAATTAAAAAATAAGGGGGAAAAATTGATCTATTTAGGAAATATATAAAGTGAAGGGAGAAAATAGAATGAAAATTATTAGGCAACGAGATGAAAAAGATTGTGGAGTATGTTCTTTGCTATCTATAATTAGATATTATAAAGGAAATGTACCACTTGAACAATTAAGATTAGATGCTAAAACGAGTAATGAAGGCACAACTGCTTGGAATCTAATAGTTGCAAGTAAGAAATATGGTTTTGACGCCATGGGAATGCAAGTAGAAAACATAAGGGATATTAAAAGACTGCCAGCTATTGCCCACATGAATTTGAAAAAAGGATTTAATCATTATGTAGTTATTGAAAAAATCACTAAAGACAAAATTATATTAATGGATCCGGCGAAAGGAAAGGTGATAAAGTCTCTTTGTGAATTTCAAAATGAATGGAGTGGAGTAGTTTTACTTTTTTATCCCAAACAGAAAATAGTAGTTTTAAAAAATGAAGTAACCTTATTCAAAATATTCAAGAAAATATTTGCTTCCGAGAAGAAAATAATTAAAATTATTGTTTTAGTAAGTTTTCTACTAACTATTTTTACAATAGTATTAGGCTATTACTTTCAAATGTTTAATTCTCTCTACATGGACAAGTATCCTATAAACTATTTGAAAGTATTAGTTATTATTTTCTCATCTATTACTTGTTTAAAATTGTTTCTAACATATTACCGTAGTTACTTAGAAAATCATTTAAATAAAAACATTGATTGTTTAATCACATCAGACTTTCTAAAGCATTTGTTTAATCTCCCTTTAAAAGTTATTACTTCAAGAAAATCTGGAGAAATTCTCTCACGGGTAAATGAACTCACAAGTATTAAAGGTTTGATTACGGAAATCTTTATAACATACTCTTTAGATTTTTTACTTGTATTAATAACTACATTCTTATTAATAAGTATAAATAGTAAACTTTTTTTAATACTTTTTCTCACAACTATGATTTACTTATTTATAGGAATAATAACTAAAAAAAGTGTTTTTGAAAAGGCCTATCAAAACATATCGTATGAAGCAGAACTGAATAACACCATATTGGAAAATATCAAAATGATAAATAGTATTAAAAATCTAGATTCAGTAGATAATACTCTAAATAAGGTGGAAGAAAAACTAACTGAATACTTATATGATACATACAAGCTTAATATTTATTTGAATAAAACAAAAATATTTAAGATATCTTGTTATGAAGTAGGACAATTTCTTATAAGTACTTATGGGTTTTATCTTGTATATAATGGAATTATTAATATTGTAGACTTAATTACATTTAATACTTTATTAAGTTTTTATTTTGAACCATTAAAAAACATTATTGACTGTATACCAAAATATAGTTTTATGAAAGCCAGTATTTCAAAAATTAATGATTTTTTTAGTATTAAAAAAGAAAACCTGGGCACAGCAACTGCAACAGATGGATATGGTATTTCAATAAATCATCTAAAATATTCTTACAATAAATATCAAAATATTTTAGATGATGTAAACATAACCATCAATGAAGGACAATTTATTCTTCTGCAAGGTGCATCTGGTACTGGTAAATCAACACTCTGTAATATTTTAAATAAAAATATAACTGATTATAGTGGTGATGTAATACTTGGAAAATTGAATTATAAAGATATAAGCATAAAAACTATCAGAGATAATATTACATATGTGGGTCAAAATGAAAATATATTTACGGGGACTATTAAAGAAAACATTATTTTGGATAATAAAATATCTGACATTGATTTAAATAAAGTATGTAAAATTTGTAAAGTTGATGACATTATATCTAAAAAAGCATTTAGATTAGAGAGTGTAATTGGTAGTGATGAAGGTAACATTTCGGGTGGAGAAAAACAAAGAATTATTTTAGCTAGAGCTGTGCTAAAAAATTCTAACATTTTAATTCTTGATGAAGCACTAAGCGAAGTGGATATAAATCTAGAACTAGAAATATTAAAAAATATTCGTGAAAGCTACAAGAATAAAACTATAATTTATATTTCACATAAAAAATATCCAAATATATTTGATGAAGTTATTAATATGGAGGCTGTATGAACTATTTAGATTTAATTAATATAAAATACTCTTTTAAAATAGAATTATTTATTTTAGTTATTGCATTTATAATTATAATAGGATATGTTTTAAATATAGACATTTATGAATGTTATCAGACTTACGGATATATAGAAGATGAGTTAATAAAAGTAAAGATATCAATTGAAGACCCTGATGTATTAACGAATCTAAAGTATATTAAAATAGGTAGTGATAATTATGATGCGGAAATAAATGAAATAAGTGAAGTACTAATTGATAAAGATAATTTTATTAATTATCAAATGGTAAAACTGAAAATAGATGAAAGATTAAACAATAACGAAGTATTTAAACTTGGTATATTTTATAATGAAGAAAAAGTATATAAAAAACTTAAAAAAGCATTATTTTAGGAGGTATTTATGGAAATTTTAAGTAGTGAAAAAATGGAGAATATTAAAGGTGGAGGAAAGTCACTGTGGTTTATTATCGGAGGAATTGGAACATTCTTTTTAGGTTTTATAAATGGATTTGTAAATCCTAAAAGATGTAATTAAGGAGGATAAATATGATATTAAAAAGAGAAGAACTAGCACTTATAGATGGCGGAGGCTTCACAGCAACATTTTTCAATTCAATAGCAAGACTTGGCAAAACCATTTATGAAATTGGGTATGAATTTGGTTCATCAGTTAGAAGATTGCTTGGAAGAACTATGTGCAAAATATAAAAAGGCTTGTGCCTTTTTGGTACAGATATGATTTGATATCATATTGACAAATAACAAAATTGTGTGCTATATTGTTGCTGTAGTAAAATATAAATTAAATTTATAAAAGGGAAGTAGAAGGTGATTCTAGAGAAAGGGTTATAATGAATAATAAATTTTATACATCTAGGTATGATAGACTATTCAAAAAAATATTTTTTAAAGAAGAAGATCATGATTTACTTGAAGAATTAATTAAAGAAATAACTAATTTAGTAATATGCGTTGAAAAAATAGTAAATTGTGAGTTGCCAATAACAGATATTTTTGAAAAAGAAAAAAGGGTCGATGGAATAATAGATACTACAAAAGAGAGAATACATATAGAAATAAATAGTGATACTAAAGATTACTATCGTATGCGTAACTTTCTATACTTTGTATCAATAATGCTCGAAGATATAAAGCGTGGTAAAAATTATAATCCTAAGAAAAAATATATTCATATTTCACTAGATTTTAGTGATAAAAATAATTTGCAAAATATAACAAAGTATAGATGTTATGATGTAATTAATAAAGTAGCAACAGTTAAAAATATTACACTTTATTATGTAAATGTAAATAGAATTAAAAGAATTTGTAAAGAAAATAAAAATTTACAAAAAGAGTATGCTTTGTTATATGCACTAGATTTAGGCAAAGAAGAACTTGTGGATTTTGCAGAAAGGACAAATAATAAAATGGTGAAAAAATATAAAGATGAGATAACAAAACTTAATGATGACACAATAGTAATCAAATCTCTCACATATGAAGAAGATAGGGAAATGCTAATGAATGCTATTAAAGAGGACTATTTGGAAGAAGGCCGCGAGCTTGGAGTTAAAGAAGGACATGAGCTTGGAATTAAAGAAGGTCAGAACCAAAATAAATTAGAGACTGCTAAAAAGCTTTTGGAGATGCTTATGCCTATCAAAGACATAATGAAAGTAACTAATTTACCAGAGAGTAAAATACTTGAATTAAAAAATAGTTAATTACGAGGTAAATATGAATAGTAATAAAGATGAGATAACAAAACTTAATGATGACACAATAGTAATCAAATCTCTTACATATGAAGAAGATAGGGAAATGCTAATGAATGCTATTAAAGAGGACTATTTGGAAGAAGGCCGCGAGCTTGGAGTTAAAGAAGGACATGAGCTTGGAATTAAAGAAGGTCAGAACCAAAATAAATTAGAAACTGCTAAAAAACTTTTAGAGATGAATATGTCACTGGATGATATAGTAAATGTAACTGGATTAAAAAAGAAAAATGTTATTGAGATTAAAAGTTGTATGATATAAAACTATATGTATTTGCTTAATTTGTGGTAAATACTAACATAACTTTGCGAAAATAGTGCAAAAAATGAAGAAAAATGTTGATAATGCTTAAACCTGATGTTATAATATTTATTGTAACAAGAAGGGAGGGAATGAATTTGACAAAGGTAGTTGTGCAAAATGGTAATGTTGATTTAGCATTAAAAAAGTTTAAAGCAAAAGTTGCAAGAAGTGGAGTCCCTTCTGAAATAAAGAAAAGAAAACATTATGAAAAACCAGGCGTTAGAAGACGAAACGAAATAAAAGAAGGAATTAAAAACTCTCATAAAAGAAATCGAGGCTAATCATGTACGAAAAAATTAATGAAGATTTAAAAAACACAATGAAAAGCAAAGATACTTTTAAACTATCTGTGCTTAGAATGCTTAAAAGTGCTCTACAATTAGAACAAATATCTAAGAAACATGAGCTAGATGATAATGAAATAGCTGCTGTTTTAAAAAAACAAGTTAAGGTAAGAAAAGATTCTTTAGAAGAATATAAGAAGTATAATAAAACTGATGAAGTTGCAAATCTTGAAGAAGAAATTTCTGTACTATCAGCTTATTTACCAGAAGAGCTAAGTGAAGAAGAAGTAGAAAAGATTGTTTTATCAGCTATAGATGAAGTTAAACCTACTAGCATGAAAGACATGGGGCTTGTGATGAAAAAAGTTGGTGAACTTTTAGTAGGCAAGAACGCTGATATGTCTTTAGTTAGTAAACTTGTTAAAGAAAAAATAATGTCAAATTAAAAATAATCATATGGTTTTAATCAGTATGATTATTTCTTTTTATTTATTGGATAGTTTCTTTAAGCTAAATAGTAAAATAAATATTATTATAAATCCACCACATATGTAAGGAAAAACGTTGTAGAAAATCATTGTGTTATAAAAATTATTGGAAAAATAAGTATTTACTAAATAAAGGATACCAAAAGATATTGAAAATGGCACTATGTTGTTTTTGATATTTAAAGTTTCTTTTATTTTAAGAATAAATATACTTAAGGAGATAAATAGATCAAAAAACCAATTAATACATATAAAATTTTCTACGTTTTCAATGAATTTAAAGAACCTAATTCTCCTTAGTATTGTATATTCAGGATAACTATAAACATTTATCATTTCTCCCAGAATTAGACTAATTGTGAATGCTATCATAATCAAAGTACATGAAGAAAGTAAATAATATTTTAAACTAGATTTAAATTCTAGTTTTTCATTTATCAAGACAAATATTGGACTTGTTGATATTACGGCGTATATTAATGATGCCTTAAATATTGATGTAGTTTTGACAGCTAAAACAGGAAATAAATTATCATAATGAAATTCATTAGTTAAAAGAAGTGTTTTTAAAATAATTATAAATAGACTAAAAAATATTAATACAAATGCCACATTATAAATACCTTTTATTTTTTTTGATGCTAGGAATGACGCTAGTAGTAAAAATGGTAAACATGATACAAGTGATGGAGTAAATGGTAGAAAATATGAATATAAAAATCCAGATAAAATAACAAATAAAATGAGTAAATTAAATAGAATAAATATTAAAAATATAAGTTTTATAATAATATTTAAAAAGGTATTTTTCTTGATATATTCTTTGAAAGAAACATCAGAAGAAACTTTGTTAATTAAGAAAAGAATTATAATTCCAATTAGGGTTCCTAGAATAAATGCTATACATGTATCTGTATTACTTAGTTCACATATTCTAGCAAAGCCACCACCTAGAAATAAAAAGTGAGTTAAAAAATAAATAAGTAAATTAGTATTCTTTTTCATGCAGCTTTTTCCACCTCATATATCAATCCTTTTTTGTTTATATAAAAGTTAATATCCGATTTTATATCTAGCTTTTGCCAGTAGTCTTTATCTTTTTTTCTTGTCTTTTTATAATATTTTTCTGAAAGCCCTAGAATATCACTATTACTTTCTTGAATAACTTTTATAAATTCTTGTAATTTATTATTTAAAATCTCACTAAAGTCATTATCCAATTTTTCTAAATTATCTTTATTTCTAATATTGAATTTAGGATCGTTATCAAGTATTCTTCCCATTAAATTACCTTTAATATTTATAACTCCATTTTCTATAGAATTATCTAGTTTTCCATTGTTTACTGCAACTGTAAAACTTAAATCATCATACTTTATTGTAAATGTTGGTCTATCAAATTCATCTTTTAAAAGATTATATACTTTAACATATTCATTATCTAATATTTCTTTGTAGTCGTAATCTTTAAATATTACCATACCATTTATTATAAATTGATTTTCATTTAAATCTATATTAGAAAAACAAGTATCGATTCCAAACGTCGTCACCTCTTCAACTATTTCATCAAATTTTTTTGGTACATTTGTATTTGAAGAATAACTCACACTTTCAAGTAAACTTGTTATGGCATTACTTGCAACAGGATTTTCATCTGTAGTATTGTTAAGTAGCATATCTGGTTTTGTATTCATTGAAGATATAACATAGAAATTTTCCCTGAAATAAGTATTTCTTAAAAATAAGTCTATAATATTATCAAATTTATTTTGCACTATAGTATCACTTAATACCATAAGCTTTATATGATTAAAAAGTTGTTGTTTAGAAAGTTTATCTGTAGCACTTTCAATAGCACTTGTCAGGGTATCACCTGAGCCAACTCTAGTATAAGATGTTATTTTTGAAGAATCTTTATCTATTTGGTCATTAAGAACTTCTAAAGTAATAATGTATTTATCATTGTTATAATCTACACCAATAGCACTTATAATAGCTAAATCATTTATTTCTTTGTAATCGTAACAACCGGTGCAAGTAAAAAGCAAAATAATTAAAATTAGTATTTTTTTCATAAGTCCTCCGTTTGTTTAATAATGTTTGTATGAGTAAATAAAGTACTTCTTCTTGTATCTTTTTTTAACGCTTTCTTCAAGACTGTATTATTAAAGTATTCTTTATTATATGGAGATATCGGTGCAAAGTACGGTTTATTAAATGAAGTGGTACTTGTTGTATAAATTAAAAAGTAAAATATACCTAAAGTAATGCCATATAAACCAAATAAGCCAGCAAGTAATATGAAAATGGCTCTAAAAAATCTTAAGGCGTTATTTATTTCAATTGTGGTAAAAGTAAGGCTTGATATAAATGTTATGGCAATAACTATTATTGTTATCGGAGAGGCAATGCCCGCAGAAACTGATGCTTCACCTAAAACTATGGCTCCGAGTATGGATATGGCTGCCCCATAATTTGATGGAAATCTTAAATCACTTTCTCTTAAAATTTCACAAACAAATAGCATAATTAAGGTTTCAATAATTGCGGGAAATGGAACCCCACCACGCTGGATAGCAAAATTTAATAATAGATTTGTAGGTATTGTTTCTTGATTATAATTCATAACAGCTATGTATAATGCTGGTGCCATCATTGATATTAAAAAAGCACTAATTCTAAGAATTTTTATAAAATTAACATTTTTACTTTTGTTATAATTATCTATTACAGGATTAACAAAATCTATGAAAAATGCAGGAACAATTAAAACAAATGGCGTAGTATCAACTACAATAGCTATTTTGCCTTCTAAAAGAGAAGTTGCAACAGTATCAGGTTTTTCGGTTTGAACATATGTAGGGTAAACACTATTATTTTCCTCTTCAAGTAAAAATCCAATAGATGAAGAGTCAATAATTCCATCAATATCAATAGCATCAAGCTTTTCTAAAATATTATCTACTAGTTTTTTATCTGCGATATCTTCAAAATAAAGTACACTTATATTAGTTAAAGTTTTTCTGCCGATTGTTCTATTTTCAGTTTTTAAAGTACTAGATTTAATTCTTCTTTTAACAAGTCCAATATTTATTTGAATGTTTTCTGTAAATGCATCTTTTGGCCCATTAATGGATGACTCAACTTGGCTATCTGATACAGCTCTGTTAATATCAGCTCTTGTTTCAATTGCTAGTATTTTATTATCTATTATTACTAAACTAAAGCCATTTGTTAGGTAAAACTCACATTCATCCGCATTTTTAATTTCTAGTGTATTCGGAGCAGCAATAAATGATGAAATATTACCTTTAGTGATATTGTCTTTTTCTAAAATTAAGTTTTTTAAGATATAGTCATTTACTTTATCACTACTTGATACAGTTTCTAAATATGCAATATAGATTTTTTTAAATAAATTAATACTTATGCTTTTAATTACTAAGTCAGGACTTTTATTAAATTCGTTTTGAAGTCTATCTATAATCTTATTCACCTAAATCACCATTTATAATATTTACCAAATACTGGTATTTATGCTAAAATATTGTTAGTGATGTTTATGAAAGTTGAAATTTTAAGATTTGATGATTTTGGTCGAGGCATTTGTTATGTGAATGATAAAGTTACTTTTGTGCCATTTAGTATCCCCGGAGATGTTTTAGAAATTGAAATAACCAAAGAAAAGAGAAACTATAATGAAGGTAAAATAGTAAAAATAATAAAACCTTCAAAAAATAGGATAGTACCCCCATGCCCATATTTTGGTGTATGTGGTGGTTGTGCATATCAAATGCTTGACTATGAAAAAAGTATCCTAGAAAAACAAAATAATGTTATGAATTATTTTAAAAAGAATGGTCTTTTAATAAAACCAAACATAATTAGAAATGATACACCTTATAACTATAGAAATAAAATTACTTTAAAAATAGTAAATAAAAAAATAGGTTATTTTAAAAATAATAGTCATGATATTGTAGAAATTAATGATTGTCTTCTTGCAAATAATAAAATAAATGAAGTTATTAAATTATTATCTAGTTTAAGTATTATAAATGGAGAAGTTATTATAAGATGTAATTATAAAGAAGAAGTTTTTATAGTAATTAATACATATGATAATGTAGATATATCTAAAATTAAGAATATAAAAGATTTAAAAGGTATTGTTTTAAATAATAAAACTATTTATGAAAATAATTATTTTATAGAAGAAGTAAATGACATTAAATATAATGTTGCGTATGATGCTTTCTTTCAAGTAAATAGATTAGTGTGTGGCAAGATGTTTAAAATAGCTCAAGATTTTGTAAATATTGATGACATAGTATTAGATTTATATTCAGGAGTTGGAACGCTAGGCTTAAGTGCCACGAAAAAAGCTAAAGAAGTTGTTGGTGTTGAAATAAATAAAAATGCCGTAGATAATGCAAATTCAAATGCCAAATTAAATAATTTAACAAATGCTAAATTTATATATAGTGATGCTGGAGACATTAAAAACTTAGATATAAATTTTAACAAGTTAATTGTTGATCCACCAAGAGCAGGATTAAGCCAAGATACAATTGATTTTATAAATAAAAGATTACCAGAGGAGATAATGTATATTTCATGTGACTATCATACACAAGTAAGAGATTTGAAATTACTTGATGATTATGAAATAACAAATTCATATGTTTGTGATTTATTTTCTTATACATATCATGTAGAATGCATATGTATATTAAAAAGAATATGTGAATAATGCGTTAAATATATTGATAATTAATGATTAAATGTGATAATACCTTTATAAGGTAAGGAGTTTTATTATGAATAAGAAAAAGTTATTAATATCTGGTGTGGTTTTGTTGGTTATTTTATTAGTTGTTATTTTAATTTTTGTTTTTATTAAAAATAAAAATAATAAAGTTACTGAAGAAGTAAAATTTGATACAAAAGTAGTATCTAGTTTAACAATGGATATTAATCCTAGTATTAAATTAGAACTTAATAAGGATGATAAGGTAGTAAACGTTTATGCTTTAAATGAAGATGCTAAAGATATAATTCGTAATGATTATAAAGAAAAAAATATAGATGATGTGATAAAAAATATTACTGATAATTTAGTAGCTAAAGAATATTTTAAAGAAGATGCTACGATTATAATTAATGTAACAGGTAGTATAAAATCAGAAACAGTTAAAGAAATAATTGTGAAAGAAGCCAAAATAAATGATGTAAATGTAAATATACTAGAACCGAGTATTACGGAAAGCGGTAAAAAACTAGCTGAAGAACTCGGTGTTACAGAAGCTAAAGCTTCATATTTAGAAGAAGTAATTAGTAAAAATCCTAATGTAAAAATAGATGATATAAAAGATAAAAGTGTTAGTGAAATAGAAAATATTACTAAAGAAACTACTAATAATGGAAATCAAACTAATAAACCAAATAATGAAATAACTATACCTAGCGGAGAAACTAAACTAAATACTGGTGGGGTAGGGCTTGCCAAATGTGAAAATATAAAAAGTGCTTTAACTAATGAAGAAGCTGGTAAAAAAGTAGCAAGTTTAAGAGGTGCAACAGTTGGAACTGGAAAATATTGCGATATTTTAGCACCAGAGTCAGTTGTAGCTTTATCACAAGACGGAACATGTAGTTATAAAGTAACTATTTCTTATAGAGCAAATACCTGTGTATATTATGTAGCTGTCGAAACTGGAGAAGTAATTGGAAGCCCAAGCTGCGTCCATAAAGATGTAACTGAAGGGGAAAATCAATGTATTATTATGGAAGATATGGGACTTACTAAAAGAGAAATGTTCTATTATAAAGGAATAGATAATGGTAATGAATATGTATCAAGGGTTGAAGATGTTTACGGTGTTCCAGATGAAAATGGTCAAACATACATTTATGAATATCGGGTATCAAAAGCAACTGGCCTTATAACTAAAAAAGAGAAAATTGATATAGTACGTTAATTTTAAATGCTTATTTTGCAAAAAATAAGTGTTTTTTTTATGAAAAAAATTAACTTTTTTGAAGTGTTCGACAAAAAGCAACAAATATTGCATTTGAAATATGCTTTAATATACATTTGAAGGAGGAATACTATGCCAAAATAAATATTTAATAAAAGAATAATGGGGAAATAAGAAAGATGAGGTTATTATGAAAGAAAAAAGTTTTGGAAGTGATTGTATATATCCGAGTATTTTCAAAGATTATTTTTTAGAAGCAATATACGAAAGCGGATATAAAGACAAAGTAGTTTATAAAGATTTAGATAATTTATCTATTAATCTTTATGATATTAAAGTTAATATGTATTCAATCAATATATTTCTGGGTACGATATTTAAACATTATAAAAAAGCAAAGTTTAATGTTTTACAAGTAAAGAAAATATATCACACAAAAGATTATCAGTTATATAATGTTAAAATAGCTATATCTTATAAATGTTCTAAGTGGCTAATGAATTTGAACGTAGGTAATGCATTAAATAAGTCAACTGATAAAAAAGATGAAAGTTATATATTAAAAGGAATAAAGAAAAAAATAAGTATTAAACTATATACTCAAGAGGAAAGGTTAGCTGATTTATTTTATAGAATCACTAACAATTTATATACAAAAGCTAGTGATTTATACAATTTGTATATACTTTATTATGGAGATATTAACGTTTATGATTTAGGAGCAGCTTTAGAAAATTTGTATAAATGTATTTCTAATAATATAGACTTTGATACAATTAATAAGAAAATAATTAAATTAAGTTTTAGCAAGAGTCTAAAAGGTAAATGGATAATCTTCAAAAATATGAATGACAATATAAATATTGAATACGAAGATATTATGTGTTCTCTTTATTTAATACTTCTTAAATTTAAAGAAAGAAAAATAAAAAGCCTTAAAGGCTAACAATAAAAGGAACTATGAAAGAAATAATCATTATAATAAGATATAACTTATATAAATAGGTTTGCCATGGTGATATCGTACTATTTGGATTATTTTTTGCTACATACATGTCTAATTTATCATTAATTTTAGGTTTCCAAAGTAGGTTATATTTAAGTCTATCACTTGTGCCATATTCTTCATTATTTACTTTATAAGTATAATGATAATCATAGATATTTTTTTGATATGTTGTTCTATTTATTACATCTGTAACTTTACATTTTATCAAATTCATTTGTTTTATTTTAGTGTGAATTAAAATCCATTTGTAAAAACAAATACCAGAAATCGAAAAGAAAATTATAAAAATAAATGCTATATCTTTAGCCATGTTTTATCACCTTAATATCATTTTACGATAAAATATTATTTTTGTCTATCTTTTTATTTAACTTTTTGATTTTTTTTGGTAAAATGATTATGAACGGATGTGTTTTTATGAAACTTGAATTTAAACTAAAGTATAAAGATAATAAAACAATGGGTAGACTTGGAGAAATTACTTTTAATGGTAAAACTTATGAAACTCCGATGTTTATGCCGGTAGGTACAAATGCAACAGTAAAGACTTTATCTCCGGAAGAACTAAAAGAAATAGGTTCTGGTATCATACTTGCTAATACTTATCATTTGTGGCTTAGACCTGGTGAGAATATTGTAGATAAGGCTGGTAAACTCCACAAGTTTATGAATTATGATGGCCCAATTTTAACAGACTCTGGTGGTTTTCAAGTTTTTTCACTTGCTAAACCTAAAGATATATCTGAAGAAGGTGTTAAATTCAAAAATCATTTAAATGGTGATAATTTATTTTTAACACCAGAAAAGTCCATAGAGATTCAAACAAAACTTGGCAGTGATATTATGATGAGTTTTGATGAATGTGTTAAATGGCCAAGTACTCATGAATATATGGAAAAAAGTGTTGAAAGGACTTTAAGATGGGCTAAAAGAGGTAAAGCAGTAAAAGAGGATAATGATCAATTATTATTCGGTATTGTTCAAGGGGGAGAATATCCGGATTTGAGAAAACATTCGGCGGAAGAACTTGTTAAAATGAATTTTGATGGTTATTCTGTCGGGGGTACATCTGTTGGTGAGGATAAACCAACTATGTATAAAATGGTTGAATATTCAACTCCATATTTACCAGAAGATAAACTTCGTTATTTAATGGGGGTCGGTGATCCAATAGATTTAATTGAAAACTCTATGCGTGGAATTGATATATTTGATTGTGTAAGCCCAACTAGATTGGCAAGGCATGGTCATGCTTATACTAAATATGGTAAAATTAATTTGAAAAATAGTAAATATAAAGAAGATTTTACTCCGGTAGATGATTGCAATTGCTATGCATGTAAAAATTATACTAAAGCTTATATTAGACATTTGATTACAGCAAATGAAACTTTTGGGGCTAGACTTTTATCAATTCATAATATCTATTTCTTACACCAAATTATGAAAAACATCAGAGAAAATATTAAAAATGGTACAATGGAAGAATATAGAGATGAATTTGTTAAAAATTATTATGGAGAAAAACATGAATAAGTGGATTATATTTGCAACAATTATTATAATATTTGGTTTAATTATTGGTGTTACTTCTTATAAAGTAGTAGATAATCATAATGATAAACTCCTTTTAGTAAAAGAAAAATATATCGTTGAGACAGCTAAAAAATGTCAAATAGAAAAGAAATGTAATAACGATACTATTACATTAAAAAAATTATATGATTTAAAATATTTAGAAAAACAGGTAAATCCTGTTACCAAAGAGTATTATAGTGAAGAATCTTATGTTACTTTAAAAAATAATGAATATGTATTTATAAATTAAGAGTGTTTATTCACTCTTTTTATTTATGCCAAGAGATCCACCTAAAGTACTAGCAAGCATTAAAACTAAATAGTAAATAAATGTACTTAAACTAAATATATTTTTAGATGTAAATAAACTTATAATAATAAGAACAAGTAAAAATAAACCACCAACTTTAAGTCCAGCTAGATAACCTTTATTAATTGCTTTTTTACCATTTTTAAGACCAAATATAAAGAATAGACTAATATTAAATATGAATATTAAAAAGTTAGTTATTGTGGAATTAACACCAATTAAATTAAGTAAGCTTGTAATAAAAACTAAAGTTATTAAAAATAATGTATAATATCCAAGATATTTTAATAAATTTTTCAAAATATAATCACCTAATAAATACTATGTTTAAAAACCATTCATTATTACCATAATATAATTGGTGATATCATGCAAATATTTACAGTATTATTTAGAACTATTTTCTTTTACTTTTTTGTTCTTATTGCTTATCGTATTATGGGCAAAAGAGAAATAGGTCAACTCGGAGTAATAGACTTAATAGTGTCGATATTAATTGCAGAGTTAGTAGCTATTAGCATTGAAGAATATAAAGAGCCAATGGCTTATACCATTATACCTATTACTTGTTTAGTTATTCTAGAAGTTTTATTTGCATTTATTTCTATTAAATCAAGAAAGTTTAGAACGATATTTGATGGTAAGCCATCTCTCATTATAGTAAATGGTAAAATAAATTATAAAGAAATGGTAAAGCAAAGATATTCTTTAGATGATTTGCTTGTTTCTTTAAGACAAAAAGAAATCAGAGATATAGATATGGTTGAATATGCATTTTTAGAACCAAATGGGGAGTTATCAGTTTTTAAATATAATTTTTTTAAATTTAAAAGTCCTTATCCACAAGCTTTAATACTTGATGGACAACTTCAAACTAAAGTCCTTAAATATATTAAAAAAACACCAGAATGGGTAGAAGAAGAACTTGCAAAAAGTAATTTATTTATAAAAGATATATTCTACGCTTTTTATAAAAATAATAAAATATTTATCATTAAGAAAACTGATGTAAATTAATAATAGCACATAAAAATAAAATAGCCATAAAATATAGTACATTATATAATGTTTAGATAGAATTAAGAAAGAGCTCTTTCTTTTTCTTTTTAAAAATGATATACTTAAGTAGTGATTAATATGAATTATTTAATAAGTGCTGAAAGTTATAGAATCATAGATGATGAGATAAAAAAAATAGTTAAAGATAATAACTATATTCTTTTTAATGCCAATAGATGTACGATTAAAGAAGTAATTGAGGAAGCTTCTTATTTTAGTTTAGATGATAATAAAAAATGGATAGTTGTATCAAATGCTGATTTTTTTGGTACTGGTAAGATAAGTGAAAGTGATAATGAACTTCTAAGCAAATATTTAGAAAATTCAAATGAAAATACGAATATTATCTTTACAACGTTAAATGGAATTGATTTAAGAAAAAAGATAGTAAAAAGTATAAAAAATAAAGGTAGTATAGTTAATATTCCTAAGATGGATAAAAGAAATATTAATAGTACTTTAACAAATTATTTGAAAAATTATGATTATAGCATTGATTATAAGACACTTAATTATATTATGGATAATTCTTATAATAATTTAGATATAATGTTTAATGAACTTGATAAAATTATGATATATTATGGTTTTCCATGTACAATCAAATATAATGATGTATTAAATATAGTAGGGGAAGAAAAAACAAATAATAATTTTGCTTTTGTAAATGCTGTAATTGAAAAAAACTTAAAATTATCTTTGAAAATACTTAAATCATTAAAAATATATAAAGTAGAACCAACTGTTTTAGTTTCACTTTTAGCTAGAGAATACCGTCTTATGTATTATGTTAAAAATCTATATAATAAAATGAGTATGAACGATATTATGAGCTATCTTTCTCTAGCTGATTGGCAAATAAATAAATTTTATACCAATTCTAGTAAATATTCTAACAAAGAACTACTCGGAAATTTAGTTAAATTATGTGATATAGATTTAAATATCAAAAAAGGAATGTATGATAAAGATATAAGTTTATATGGATTTTTAATGGATGCATGTAGTTAAATAAAACTTTAGTGACAAATTTACATTTAAGTGTAAATAGGTCGCTTTTTTTTGGTTTAAAATAGGTATGTAGTATGGTAAATATCAAGTGTGATGTTGTAAAGAATGGAGCATGATACATGAAAAATAAAAAAAGAAAATATATTCTATTAATAATTATAATAATCCTTTTTATAGGGGTTATCACAATATACAATAATTATAATAATGATATTTATATACATGAGGATAATAATTTATCGAACTCTGGTTTAAGTTTAATGGTTGAAACAAAAGCAGGTTCTGGTGAGTATACTATATCAACAAGTGATGAATGGCCCACGAATGGATATGAATTTAATGCTGAAAAATCTGCTTGTGAAAATGGTGGAACACTTTCATGGGATGAAGAGAACCAGTCAGTTGTTATGACATCAAAAAGCAGTGATAAGTGTTATGCATATTTTGATATTGTACCACCAGATGTAACCATAGCAGCTAATAATTTGCCAACTACTTATGGTAAATTAGGTTCCATTAATTGTATCAATAGCGATGCATTATATAATCAAAAATATAACAGAATTGAAATATCTCAGATAAATAAGAAATATACTTCTTGTGATTTAAAATATACCGATAGTACATCGAAAGTTAATTTTGCTACATATATTACAGGCTTGGCAGGAACAACGCAAGGAACAGGACAAGTGGTAAATGAAAAAGGATATAGATACGAAGGAAAGAATCCAAATAACTATGTGTGGTTTAATAATGAATATTGGAGAATAATTGGAGTGTTTGATAGTGACTCTCATGGTCAAATAGATAAAAATTTAGTTAAAATTATTCGAAATGATAACCTTGGTGGAATAATATGGAATAAGTCAGACACAAATGACTGGACAACAGCTGGTTTGAATTCACTGCTTAATGGTGCATACTATAATGCTCAAGATGGAACAAGTTCTGGCTATTGCTATGGAAGTAGTTCAACAACAACTAATTGTGATTATACTAAAAAAGGAATAAAATCTGGCTATAGAAGTATGGTAGCAAAAGTAACATGGTATCTAGGTGGATATTCAAGTAATGGTGCAACAGCTGAAGCTTTCTATGGCTATGAAAGAGGAACAACAGTGTATAGTGGAAGACCAACAAGTACAACAGGATATATAGGACTAATGTATCCAAGTGATTATGGATATAGTGTGTTATCAAGTAGTTGTACGAGAACAACAGTTTTAAGCTCTTATGACACAGCAAAGTGTGCAGGACAAAATTGGCTGTATGGAAAAGGATACGAATGGACACTTACACCTCATTCTTCTTATGGCTACTATGTGTTCATTCCTCGCTACAGCGGCGAACTGAACCTCAGAAGCACTAATATTGGAAATGGTACCCGTCCAGTCTTGTATCTAGACGCTTCTGTATACAAAATAGACGGAGAAGGGACCTTAGATAAGCCATATATTATTGGAATGTAAGAATCTATGTTTAAACACTCACTTGTTTCATGATTGGCAAAACTTCCATAGTATATAATAATTAATTGATCGATTGACAAATTTTTTTAGGCTTATATAAACTATATAATAAAAAGTCACAAATGTTTAAAAATAAAATTAATAAAATTGTTGGAGGCCTTATGCAAAAAAGAATTAGAATAGTAAGTATAGGAATTATATTGATAGTATTATTTATTAGTGTTATTATTTTAAATAAAAACACTAATAATAAACATACATTTAAAAAAGATGGAATATTATATGCTTTATCTTTAGATGGAAAAAGTATAACATCTTTTCCATCTAAAGGATTATATAAAGCAAATGTATCATGTGAAGGAGCTGATGGAAAATGGTTATATGACGATTGGAAGTTAGCAATAGAAAATATAACTGGTGATGTATCATGTGATATTAAGTTTGAAACAATTACAAAAACATACTTTAATGATTATATCTTAGGTTTAGCAGAGACAACACAAGGAACAGGACAAGTAGTAAATGAAAATGGATATAGATATGAAGGAAAAAATCCAAATAACTATATATGGTTTAATAATGAATACTGGAGAATAATCGGTGTGTTTGATAGTGGTTCTCATGGTCAAGACGGCAAGTATTTGGTTAAAATAATTTGTGATGACTCTCTTGGGGGACTAGCACAGGGTAAGTATAATAACGATTGGACAGTAGCAAGTTTAAATAAACTACTTAATGGTGCATATTATAATGCTCAAGACGGAACAAGCTCAGGCTATTGCTATGGAAGTTATTCAGCAACAGCTAATTGTGATTATACTAAAAAAGGAATACAATCTGGATATAGAAGTATGATAGCAAAAGTAACATGGTATCTAGGTGGATATTCAAGTAATGGTGCAACAACTGAAGCTTTCTATGGCTATGAAAGAGGAACAACAGTGTATAGTGAAAGACCAACAAGTACAACAGGATATATAGGACTAATGTATCCAAGTGATTATGGATATAGTGTGTTATCAAGTAGTTGTACGAGAACAACAGTTTTAAGCTCTTATAACACAGCAAAGTGTGCAGGACAAAATTGGCTGTATGGAAAAGGATACGAATGGACACTTACACCTTATTCTTCAAACAACGACAATGTGTCCTATCTGGACGAAAACGGCAACTTGAAATACAACAACTCGTACAATGGGCATGGCGTCCGTCCAGTCTTGTATCTAGACGCTTCTGTGTACAAAATAGATGGAGAAGGAACATTAGACAAACCATATATCGTTGGGATGTAAAATCTTATAAACATACAATAAGAAGTCATAATATTCAAACCCTAAATAAATAAATTTTAACAAAAATTTAATGTGTTCGACAAAAAACAACAAATATCTTAATGTAAATATGTTAGGATAGAGCTTGTTTTTGTCCTAAGGGGGTGATAAACTTGACAGAAACGAAAGAGTTTATATGGTTAACTAATGATTTAGTATTTAAACATGTATTTAGTAATAAGAAAATTATCAGAGATTATTATAATTCGTATCTAGAGTACATAAAATCAGATTTAAAAGTTAAATATATCAGAGTATCTAAGCAGAAATATATTCAAAATAATAATATCAAACTACATGACTATTATTTGGATATAGTTATAGTATTATCTGATGGAAAACTAGTAAATATTGAGATGTATAATAACTTTGGAGAAACTGAGTGTATGAAAAGTTTAGCTTATGCATCATATATATATTCTCATCAGCTTAGAAAAAGAGAGCCTTATAAAAGGATTAAAAAAGTAATTAGTTTAAATATCATGAATGGTAATTACAAACTAAGTAATAATGAAATTGTAAATGAGTATGAATTTATAAATGTAATAAACCATAGAAGAATATTGGATGAAAGTATTGAAATGTTGCTAATAAGACTTGACATCTTAAAAGAAATATCTTATTCTAAAAATGAAGAGAGATTTATAAGATGGTGTAGATTGATCAGTGCCAAGACATATGAAGAAGCAATAAAAATAGCTAAGGGAGATGAATTGATGATGAGTACGATTGAAATGGTAGATAGTTTTATAAATGATCCTGAAGTAATAAGTATATTTCATGATGATTCATGGAAGATAGTTTCAGCAGAACAACGTGGAGAAGAAAAAGGATTAAAAGAAGGCCTTCTAAAAACTGCAAAAAATATGCTTTCAAAAAATTATACCTTCAATGAAATTAGTGAAATAACAAACTTATCAATATCTGAAATTAAAAACCTGAAAGTTAACTCATAGTAAACAGGGATAGCATTTAAAATGTTATCCTTTTAATTTTGGCTTAAAAAGGATAACAAAAATCTCTTTTTTCTTTAATTTATTATGGGATTGTGATAAAATAATGACAAGGAGTAAATTATGTACATACCACTTAAAGTAACAACTGATTATACATTATTAAAAAGCTTAATTAAAGTTCCAGATTTAATTAGTTTTTTAAGTGAAAATAAAATTACAACATGTGGAATATGTGATGAAAATCTATACGGAGTTCTAGAATTTTATTATACTTGTAAGAAAAATAATATAAAGCCAATCGTAGGTTTAGATATAAAAATAGATAATTTAAATGTATATTTATATGCTATGAATTTTGAAGGTTATAAAAATTTACTTAAAATTCATACTTTAAAAGAAAAAGATGAACTTTCAATTGATAGTTTAACTATATATAAAGATAATATTCTATGTATAGTGCCTTTTAAAAGTAAAGAATTATTTGAAAAATTAAAGTTTTTTGATAATCTTTATATAAGTTATAATAACGATTTAGAAAGATTAAATGCTTTAACAACATCAAGTAATGTATTATATATAAATGATTTAAAAGTGTTAAAAAAAGAAAATGTTCCGTATTTAGCATATCTTGATAAATTGAGAAAAGAAGATGCGCAAAATTATGAACAGAATTATTATTTTGAACCTGAAATAGACTTAGGAAAGATTGATGAAGTAGTTAGTTTACTAAATTTAGAATTAAAGTTTAATAAGAAATATATTCCTAAATATAAAGATGATATTGATTCTTCTTTATTTTTGCATGATTTATGTCTTAAAGGTTTAGCTAAAAGATTAAATGGTAAAATACCTGATACATATTTAAAAAGATTAAATTATGAACTAAAAATAATAAATGAAATGGGGTTTGTAGATTATTTTTTAATTGTTTATGATTATGTTTTATATGCTAAAAGACATGATATTTTAGTTGGGCCAGGTCGGGGTTCTGCAGCTGGTTCTTTAGTTAGTTACTCAATTGGTATAACTGAAATTGATCCGTTAAAGTATAATTTGCTTTTTGAAAGATTTTTAAATCCCGAAAGAGTTACAATGCCTGATATTGATGTGGATTTTGATGCTTTAAGAAGAGAAGATGTAATTGAGTATGTTAGAAATAGATATGGTGATAAAAATGTAGCTTTAGGTCTTACTTTTACAACTTTAAAAAGTAAATTAGTTCTTAGGGAAATTGGCAAATTATTAAAAATTAATGATGCTTTACTTGATAACTTTATTAAATGTATAAATGGTAATGTTTCTTTAAAAGATAATTTAACAAGTGAGGATATTAAAAAATATTTAAATAATTATAATGAACTTAAAAAACTATATAATATATCGATGCATTTAGAAGGCCTTAAAAAAAATACTTCAACTCATGCAGCTGGTGTAGTAATATCAAGTACTAATTTAGATGAAATAATACCAATTCATTATGAAAATGGTACTTTAATAACCGGAGTAACAATGGAATACTTAGAAAGTATTGGACTTTTAAAGATGGACTTTTTAGCCCTTAAAAATTTGACTACGATAAAAAATATATTAGATGAAGTTGGAAAGAGTGCTTTAAAAAATATTGACTTAAATGATATAGCAGTACTAAATTTATTTAGCACTGGAAAAACTGAAGGAATATTTCAATTTGAAACGAGTCTTATGAGAAATTTAATTAGAAAATTAAATCCTAATTCTTTTAATGACTTAGTAGCATCACTTGCTTTAGGTAGACCTGGAGCTTTAGAACAAGCTGATGAATATATTGCCAGAAAAAATGGTAAGAAAGAAATTACTTATATTCATAAAGATTTAGAACCAATATTAAAAGATACTTATGGAATAATTCTTTATCAAGAACAGATTATTGCTATTCTAGGTAAAATTGGTGGTTACTCACTTGCAGAAGCTGACATAATAAGAAGAGCTATTTCTAAGAAAAAAGAAAGTGTTATTAATGCTGAAAAAGAAAAATTTATAAATGGAGCTATAAGTAAAGGTTATGATAGAGGAGTTGCTACTTCAATTTATGATTTGATAGTTAAATTTGCTAGTTATGGTTTTAATAAAGCTCATTCAGTTGCTTATGCTCGTATAAGTTATGATATGGCTTATTTAAAAGTAAAATATCCAGAATACTTTATTATAGAAATGATTAATAATAAAGATAGTGAAAAGTTTACTAAGTTGATTTCATTTTTAAAAAATAAAGGAATAAAGCTTGAAAAACCAGATGTGAATTTAAGTCATAATAAGTTTTATATAAGGGGAAAAGAATTAATAATGCCTCTTTGGCAAATTAAAGGTATTCCAGAAAATTTAAGTGAAAAAATAATAGAAAATAGAAAAGATGGATATACTGATTTTTTTGATTTTGTTTGTAAGAATAAGACAATCCTTAATGAAAATATTTTAAATACTTTAATTAAAGCAGATAGCCTTAGAAGTTTTAATTTAAATGAAAGAACTTTGGTGGAAAATATTGCAGTAGCTTTAAACTTTGCAGAAATAGATGATGAGTTAATTAAAAAGCCTGTTATAGTTGAATTAGATGATTATAGTGATGAGGTAAAAAGAAATAATGAACTAGATAGTTTCGGTTATTTTATAAGTAATCACCCTGCAAGTAAGTATCAAAATGTGATGAAACTCGAAATGTTAGAAAAATATTTATTTAAAAATATTAAGTGTGTTGTTTTAATAAATAGGATAAGTAATATTAAAACGAAAAAAAATGAAAATATGGCATTTATTAGTGCTAGTGATGAAACTGGAAATGCTGACTTTACTATTTTTCCTAAAAGTATGGATTTGTTAAATAACTTAAAAATAGGCGATTTAGTAGAAATTAGTGGTAATGTTTCGAAAAGATTTGACAAAGTAAGTATAATCGTTAATAATATAAAGAAGGTGGTTTAAGATGAATGAAGAATTAAATAGATTTTTTAAAAGTATTTCATTTGCTGATGAATTATTTAATGAAGCAAGTTTAGAAAGAGTAGTTTTAAAGAAAAATGAAAATAAATTTTATGTATATATTAAAAATACAAATGTCTTACCAGTAAGTAATGTAAATAGATTATTTTTAAGTGCTTTAAGTGGTATTAATGGTGAAAAACCATGTGAAATCATTATGAATTATGATAATATTACACATGAAGATATAGTAAGTTATATAGATTATTTAATTGATGACATTATTTTAAAAAGACCATCTTTAATAAGTGTTAAAAAAAGTAATATTGAAGTTATAAATGATACAATTTATTTTCATGTTTTAAATGATTTTGAAAAAAGTGATTTAATTCATGAAGGTTCAGCTTTATTAAATAATTTAAAAAGATATGGTTTTGGGGATTATAAACTTGAAGTAATTATTAGTGAAGATGAAAGAAAGAATCTTCAAGAAGAAATAGAACTTGAAAAACAAAGTGTAGTATCTAAAAAGGAAGAAAGTCCAGTTATACTTGGAACACATAAAGATGGAGAAGTCACTAAATTAAATAATATTCTTGGTGAAATGAAGAATATAATAATTGAAGTTTATATTTTTGCTAAAGAAGTAGCAGAAAGACAAGGAAAAAAAGGTCCAATCTTTATTATGAATTTGAAAGTATCAGATAAAACTGATAGCTATCCGATGAAAATTGTAAGATTTAATGAAGAAGAGTTTGGTATTTTAAATAAAAAACTTAATGTTGGTTCATGGTATAGAATTCATGGGCATATGGAAATGGATGAATATTTGCATCAAATGGTTATTAATGCTCGAAATATTGAAATTATTCCATCAAAAGATTCTTCTGTTAAAGATGAAGAAGAAGAAAAAAGAGTTGAACTTCATGCTCATACAATGATGAGTATGATGGATGGGGTAGTTCCAACTGCAACACTTGCTAAATTTGCTATGAAACTTGGTCATAAGGCTGTAGCTGTAACTGATCATAATTCACTTCAGGCTTATCCAGATATTTATAATGCTTTAGCTAAAGCTAATAAAGGAAAAGAGGATAAAGATAAATTTAAAGCTTTATATGGAGCAGAGCTTAATATTGTTGATGTCGAATCAAATATTGTTTTTAAAAATAAAGAGTATCCATTATTTGATCAAGAATATATTGTATATGATACTGAAACAACTGGTCTTAATAGTGGTATTGATCAAATGATAGAAATTGGGGCAGTTAAAGTTAAAAATAATGAAATTATAGATAGATTTGATGAACTTATTGCCTGTCCTACACCTCTTCCAAAAATTATTACGGAACTTACTAATATTACTGATGAAATGTTAGTAGGTAAAGATAGTGAAGAAAATGTAACGAGAAGATTCTTAGAGTTTTGTGGAGATAGACCTTTAGTAGCTCATAATGCTCAATTTGATATTTCTTTTGTTACAAGTGCATGTAAAAAATATAACTTAGGTGAATTTAATAATACTGTTGTAGATACAATGGGACTGGCAAGAAATATGTATCCTGATTGGCGTAATCATAAGCTTTCTACTTTGGTTAAAAACTTAGAAGTTGAATGGGATGAAGATAAACACCATAGAGCTGATTATGACTGTGAAGGAACAAGTAAATGCTTTTATAAAATGTTATATGAACTAAAATCTCAAAATATTAAAACTACTTTAGATTTAGAAACTTTAGCAGATAAGGAAAATGCTATTAAGTTTGCAAGACCATTTCATTTAACTGTAATTGCTAAAAATCCAGTTGGTCTTAAAAATTTATTTAAAATTATATCGCTTGCTAATACTAAATATTTATATAAAGGTAAAGATGCTAAATTACCAAGAACTGATTTAATTAATTTGCGTGATGGTTTAATTGTTGGTAGTGGTTGCATAAATGGTGAAGTCTTTGATAAAGGTTATGGTATGAGTGATGATGATTTAAAAGATTTAATGAATTTCTATGATTATATTGAAGTTCAACCAGCTTCAAGCTGTTCACATTTAATTGGTGAAGATAAAAAATTCCATAATATACTAGAATATAATGGTTATGTTGCAAGACTTGTAAAAATAGCTAAATCAATGGGCAAACTTGTTTGTGCAACTGGTGATGTTCATAATTTAAGACCTGAAGATTTAATTTATCGTAAAGTTATTGTTCATCAAAAAACAAATGGTAAAATACATCCTTTAAATAGACCTGATATAGAACTACCAAACATGTACTTTATGACAACTAGAGAAATGCTTGATGCTTTTTCATTCTTAGGTAATGATTTAGCTAAAGAAATAGTTGTAACAAATACTAATAAAATAGCTGATATGGTAGAACATTTACAAATAATCAGAGATAAATTATATACTCCGGTTTTGGAAAATAGTGCCGAAGTAACTAAAGAAATGGTTTATAATAAAGCTCATGAAATATATGGTGATCCACTTCCCAAGAATATTGAAGAAAGACTCGAGGCAGAACTTGCTGGTATTATCGGTGGGGGATATGACGTCATTTATCTTATCGCAGAAAAACTAGTTAAAAAATCAAACGAAGATGGTTACTTTGTTGGTTCTCGTGGTTCTGTTGGTTCAAGTTTAGTTGCCACAATGATGGGAATTACAGAAGTTAATGGTCTTCCTCCGCATTATGTTTGTCCAAAGTGTAAAAAATCTTATTTTGAAGATGAAAATGGTGAAAGCCTAGCTAGTCTTTATCCATCTGGTTATGATATGCCTGATAGAACTTGCAAGTGTGGAAGCAAACTCAAAAAAGAAGGACAAGATATGCCATTTGCAACATTCCTTGGATTTAAAGCCGAAAAGGTACCAGATATCGACCTTAACTTCTCTGGTGATAATCAAGCTGATGCTCATAATCATGTAAAGGTACTATTCGGTGAAGATCATGCTTATCGTGCCGGTACTATTTCAACTGTTGCGGAAAAAACAGCATTTGGTTATGTAAAAGCATATTGTGAAGATAAAGGTATTATTTTAAATAATGCAGAAATAGAACGTATTTCTATTGGATGTACTGGTGTTAAACGAACAACTGGACAACATCCTGGGGGTATCATTGTTATTCCTCAGTATATGGATGTATTTGATTTTACACCATATCAATATCCAGCTGATGAACCAGATAGTACATGGTACACAACACACTTTGATTTCCATGCTATTCATGATAATGTTTTAAAATTGGATATTCTTGGACACGATGATCCAACAATGCTAAGATATTTAGGTGATACAACAGGTATAAATATTAAAGAAGAAATACCGTTTGATGATAAAAATATAATTAGTTTATTTACATCTCCGAAAGCCTTAGGAGTTACGGAAGAACAAATTTTATGTAAAACAGGAACTTTAGGTATTCCTGAATTTGGTACAAATTTTGCTATTAACATGCTTCTTGAAATTAAACCTACACATTTTGCAGACTTAGTAAAGATCGCAGGGCTATCTCATGGTACTAATGTATGGCAAGGAAACGTGCGTGATTTAATTGTAAATAATGTTGCCTCATTTAATGAAGTTGTTGGTTGTCGTGATGATATCATGGTTAGTTTGATAAACTATGGTCTAGATCCATCTAGAGCCTTCAAAATTTCTGAATTCGTTCGTAAAGGAAAAGCTAAGAAAGAACCAGATACTTGGCTTGAACATGTTGCATACATGAGAGAATTTAGTGTTCCTGAGTGGTTTATTGAGTGTTGTAGAAAAATAGAATACATGTTCCCAAAGGCTCATGCTTGTGCTTATGTTATGATGGCATATCGTGTTGCTTGGTTTAAAGTTTATTATCCTCTTTATTATTATTCAGCATTTTTTAGTATAAGAAGAAGTGATTTTGATGTAAATGCTATGCTTAAAGGCTACGATGGCATTAAAAGAAGACTTATTGAAATAAAAGAAAAAGGTTTTGGCGCTTCAGCTAAAGAATCTGCGGTAGGGGATACTCTAGCAGTTGCTCTTGAAATGCTAGCTCGTGGCTTTACCTTTAAAAATATAGATATAACTAAGTCACTTGCTAAAACATTTTATATTGATGAAGAAAATAAATGCTTGTATTTGCCATTTATGGCTGTTGATGGTCTTGGCGAAAACGTTGCAAATAAAATTGTGGAAGAAAGAGACAAAAAACCATTTTTCTGTGTTGAAGACTTTCAAATGCGAGGAAAAGTAAATCAAACAACAATTAATGCTCTTCGTGAACTTGGTGTTTTTGAAGGAATGCCTGAATCTGCTCAACTTAGTTTATTTTAACAAACAAAAACAAACTAGTCTTTGATGACTGGTTTGTTTTTTATTTCAAATTCATAAGTATTAGTGTTGTTAATTAGATCATAAATTAAACTAGCTTTTAATTCATAATCATAAACTTTAGTGTTTTTCAAACTTGCTCTATAATCTATTTTTTGTAAGTAATTTCTACCTATATTATCAAAACCTATTATTCTAAGATATTTATCATCTATATAATTATCACTTTTTTTAAGTCCAATTAATATATGAATAAACATTCTATTTAATTTGTTATATGTATATCTTTTAGTTTTAACTTTTTCTATAAATTCATCCATATTATTAGAAATAATTATATTCTTTTTAAGTCTACATTCTATTCCTTCATCTACATCTAAATAATTATTTAAATTATCATCAGTTATAATTTTACTTTTTAATAATTTAAAATATATATCTTTATTAACTTTAATTAAATTATTTATTACTTCATTAGGTAAATATTTGTTTATATTTTCATTTAATTTAAGTTTATTCCTAATGTTTGATGCACTTATTATTTCTTCATTACTATCTAAATCATGATAATCATTTGTTCTTTTAATACATATTGGTTTAATATTATAATTATTTTCCTTTATGGCTTTTATATAGGAAATACCGAGTAGGTCATTGGGATTATATTCAAAATCAATGTTTGTTGCTTTAGCAAGAGCAGTAGGGTAATTATTTCCTTCATCTAAATATGCTTTTACTTTTTTTCCAAATTCAGGTTCTAATTGGGTGTCAGCAAGTTTTTCTAAAATAGTAATATCTGCACATTCACTACCAAATACAATTTTGTTTACATTTAACTTATTAAGTAATTTAATGCTCATATTTGCAAATGTATCCGCGGACTGTGTTCCATATATAAATGGTAGTTCTAAAACTATATTAACTCCATAGTCTAAAGCTATTTTGGTTTTATTTTCTTTTGTTAAGAGCGATATTTCTCCGCGTTCTAAAAAATATCCATTTAACACTAGTACTAATATTGAATCAGGATACATTTCTTTTATTTTCTTTATATGATAAATATGACCATTATGAAAAGGATTA
Organism: uncultured Bacilli bacterium; assembly: GCA_934101495.1. Classification (GTDB taxonomy): domain Bacteria; phylum Bacillota_I; class Bacilli_A; order RF39; family UBA660; genus Onthocola_B. The sequence goes on along the minus strand of CAKORG010000003.1, from coordinate 18,156 downwards.
TATTCTGCGATTATACCTATTATTTCCACTATTTAAACACCTCTTGTTTCATATAATATCAAAACTTTAATGCTTTTTCAATAATATATTGTTTTTAATATTTAAATGTTTTACTTAATGTGTATTAATTAACTTGCCAAGTGTTAATACCATAATCTTTAGTCGACAATTTATATTTTTGAGGCAAGCATAATATATCTATTCGGGCGTTTCCTGCGGGAGCGCTCTTTTTTTAAAAATATAAAAAGTTTGCGGTCACAAATTGTGACCACAAAAAGGCAAAAAATAATTTTGAAAAGGAGGGCAAAGTAATGAAAAATAATGATGTAAGAATTCTAAGGTTCCATTTTGGAACCTTAGAATTAAAAAATAAAGGAGGTAAAAATGAATAATTTAATAATTAAAGATAATGAAAAAATAGAAAGTCTAATTTATGACATAAGAGATAAACAAGTAATGTTAGATAGTGATTTAGGAAGGCTATATGGGTGTACTAATGGCTCAAAAGTAATAAATCAAGCAGTTAAAAGAAACATAGATAGATTTCCGGAAGATTTTTATTTTTGTTTAACTGATGAAGAACAAAATATTTTGCGGTCACAAATTGTGACCGCAAATCCAAAAAGTAGGACTAATTATCATGCATTTACAGAGCAAGGTGTTGCCATGCTTGCAAGTGTATTAAAAACTGAAATGGCATCAAAAGTAAGTGTAAATATAATGAGAGCTTTTGTACTTATGAGAAGATATATTTCTACAAATATAGTGGAACAGAAATACATAAATAATCAAGTTCTTAAAAATACGGAAGATATAAAAATACTAAAAGAAACCTTTGATGAATTTAAACCTAAAATTAATTCATTATTTTATGAAGGACAAATATATGACGCATATTCTCTTTTGTTAGAAATTTTAAATAAATCTAAAGATAGCATAATTATCATTGATAATTATGCAGGTAAAGAACTTTTAGATATTCTTAAAAATATAAATAAAAATATTATAATTGTTTCAAAAAATATAGATGAAATAACTAAAAGTAAATACTTAAAACAATATAATAATATAACATTTATTAATAATGATTCTTTTCATGATAGATTTATTATATTAGATAAAGAAATATTATATACTTCTGGTTCATTTTTTAAAGATTTAGGTAAAAAATGCTTTTGTATAAGTAAAATAATGGATAAAGAAATATTAAATAATATACTTGCAAAAATAAAAATATAAACTTGAGGTCGAAATTTTCGACCTCAAGTTACATTTATTAAACATAAAATTATAAAAATTTATTACTTTAATATTTTCTTTTTAGAAAAATTATGGTAAACTATTAATAGTAGGGTGATTGACTTATGAAGAAATTTATAAAAAAAATAAAAAGTAATAAATTTTTATATATATTAAGTGTGTTAATTATCGGGGTTTTTATAATACTTATAACTAGAGTAACATACGCATTTTTAGCGCCAATTATTAATGAAGCACAAACTAATGTGGCTATTAAAGGGGATACAATAGATGACTATAGTTTAAAAGTAGGTAATCCTCTTAAGTTGAATGCAACACCAACTACTTTAAAAGAAAATGGTACTAATTATACTACAAGTACAACAGCTACTGCTTCTTTAAAAGCTAATAGTACTAAAAATACAGCTACTTATAATTATTATTTATATTTTCAAATAAAAAATAATACATTTACATATACAAGTGGAACTACCCCAGAAATAATACTTACAATAACTAATCCAAATGGTGAAGAAGTTACATCTATTAGTGGACTTACTTATGGTACATTTAATGGAGTATCAGGTTTTGATGTTACTACTCAAAATGGTTTATTTAATATAGCAAATAATTATCAAATAACATCAAACTCAAGTACAACAGCAACTATTCATGAGTGGACAATAACTTTAACATATTTAAATCAGAGTTATGACCAATCAGCAAATTTTGGTAAGAGTATGGAAGTAGGTGTATTGTTACAAAAAGAAAAAATGAAAACGTTATTAGCTGATTATGTAAAATCACTATATACAGGAACCCAAGGAGAAAATAGCATCTATTATCATGATAGTACTTTAACAAATGGAGCAGGTGATAATAGCTATAGATATGCAGGAGCAAGTGAAAACGTCGATAACTTTGTATGTTTTGGAAGTACAACACCATGCCCAACAGATAATCTGTATAGGATAATCGGAGTATTTGGAGATAAAGTAAAATTAATCAAATATGATTATGCAAATAGTAATTTATTGGGAACAGATGGAAATTATAATACAGATACATATTTAAAAAGTGAAAATTCAACATATAAAGGAGAATTAACAACAATAAATACATATTACTGGAATAACTCAACAAGGAAAAATACATGGAGTGAAAGTAATTTAAATAAAGTAAATTTAAATACAAATTTCATCAATAATATAAGAAGTGAATGGGCAGCTAAAATAGCAGAAACAACATGGAAAGTTGGAGGAAATACATATGAAAATATAGCTGAAACAACACCATCAGTAGCATATCAAAATGAAATAGTAAGTCCAGTAACAACATATACAACAGATGGAGCAACAGAATATAGTGCGAAGATAGGCTTAATGTACGTAAGTGATTATGGATTTGCGGCAGCACCAAGTGCATGGACAAGGAAACTTTCATATGACTCAGAAAACGGATATAGTAATGCTGCTGTAACGTCAGTAAATTGGATGTATAGGGGACTTTATGAATGGACAATTTCCCGTCGTGCGGACAGTTTGGACGGTGCGTTCGGTGTGTACAGCGTTGGTAACGTGGGCAACGGCCGCGTGTACATCAGCAATGGGGTGAGGCCGTCCTTCAATCTTGAATCTGCCATAACCTATGTATCGGGGAGCGGCAGCGCCGACGACCCGATCGTAATAAACTAGTACTTTAGGCCATTGCCTTCGCGCGTCCGCGTGCTAGGCAAGCCGCGACAAAATTAAGCAGAGGCAAGAAGGAAGCAGTAAATTATGGTAGAACAAAAGGCTGCCGCGTCTGCGGTTAGTGCAGGCGTGGCAGTGCGCCAGCGAAAGTTAACAAAAAATAAGTTTTGATATTCAATAGTAACGAAAGGAAATGATATTAATGAAAATATTATGTATAGGTCATTCAAGCTGGGATATAACTGTTCCAGTAGATGATTATCCAATTGAAAATACTAAATATAGATATAATGAAAAATATAGTGCTGGTGGTGGTCCTGCATCAAATGCGGCCTACCTACTGGGTAAATGGGGTATTGATACAGTTATTGCAAGTACTGTTGGTTCTGACGATTTTGGAACAAATATTAAAAAAGAGTTTCAAGATATACATGTAAATACAGATTATATAGAAACTAGTTATGATAAAGATACGTCTTTATCATTTATCCTTATAAATAAAAAAAATGGTTCTAGGACTGTATTTAATGTTGCAACAGAACATCCAGCATTAAAAAAACTGAGTTATGATTTTACTCCAGATATTATTTTTACTGATGGACATGATTATGGTGCTAGTCAAAATGCAATTAGTAAATATCAAAATGCAATTAGTATTATTGATGCTGGCAGGGTAACACCAGAACTACTTGAATTATGTAAATATATTAAATATATAGTATGTAGTAAAGGTTTTGCTGAAACAGTTACTGGTATGAAATTTGATTATAGTAATCCAAGTATATTAGTTGCTATATATAATAAATTACAAGATAAATACCCAAATAGTAATATTGTAATTACTTTAGAAGAAAAAGGATGTTTATATCAAGTAGGTAATGAAATAAAAATAATGCCAGGTCTTAAAGTAAATGCAGTAGATACTACGGGTGCTGGTGATATATTTCATGGAGCACTTACTTATGGTATAGCAAATAACTTTGATATGGAAAAGACTATAACTCTTGCAAATATTGCAGCAGGTTTATCTGTTACTAAAATTGGTTCAAGGTTATCAATTCCAACTTTATCAGAAGTACTTGATTATTATGCAAAAAAGACTGGTATGGTAAATAATAATGATAACAAGCAAAACTCCTAGACTAGATTTACATGGAGAAATAGTTTCTATGGTAGAAGTACTTGTAAATGAATTTATTAGGGATAATAAGGCTATGAATAATGATACAATTATCATTATTCATGGGAAAAGTACTAATATACTTACGGAAGAAGTTCATAATGTTTTAAGAAAGCATAAAGATGTAATAAGATATTATAAAAATAATTGGAATTTGGGAGAAACTATTGTAGAAATAAATACTAAATAGCAATAAATTATATCAGAAAGTTCTTGACAAAAGTATTATATTATTGTACAATTTAAATGTGCTGAAAGAGTATAGCATGTAAATGTTTCTCGCTCCCGGATGGTGCGAGTAATAAATTATTCCGGTCGACAATGTTTCTCGCTCCCGGATGGTGCGAGTAATAAATTATTCCGGATGAAAATTTTAAAAACTCAACAAAATGTATTGAGTTTTTTTGTGGCTTATGCTATAATTGATTTGTCAGAGGGGGAGAAAACAATAATGAAAGTTAAAACAGGTTATTTATATCATATCAAAGATGAGTTTTTTGATTTAGTTGAAGATAAAAATCTTATGACAAATCATGAAAGAGGGAGGACAAGACCTACATATTTTACTGTAAAAGATGATGATATTCTATGGTTCATTCCATTAAGTAGTAAAGTTGAAAAATACAAAAGAATACGTGATAAAAAAATAAAAAAATACGGAGAATGTAACACTATTTTAATTCAAAAAATTCTAGGACAAGATACAGCAGTGTTAATACAAAATGCTTTTCCTACTTTAGAAAAATATATAGATCATGTTCATTTAACTGAAAATGGTAAACCTGCTAAAGTAATTGAGTATATTAAGAAAGAAATTTTGCTAAATTTTGAAAAAGTCTTAAAATTGAAAAAAATAGGTATAAATTTATTTTTAGCTGATGTTGATACAGTTGAAAAAAAGATGAAGATAGAACAGGAAAAAGACTCTGAACTTGTTTATAATTAATACGAAGATAAAAAAATTAGATGATATCACATGAAAATGTTAATCGCTTACCGGTGGTGCGAGCAATAAGTTATCCGGTGCGAGTATGTTAATCGCTTACTGGCGGTGCGAGCAATAAGTTATCCAGTATGAAAATGCTATAAATTGTATAATAGAAAACTATTGAGTTTTTTATTTAAAATTATAAAATTTATAATAGCAATAAAACAAAGCAGCAATTTGCTTGACATAGTAGCTATTCCAGCGTATAATTTAGGTGTACTTGAAAAAGTATAACAGAAAGTGTTTCTCGCTTCCGAGTAGCGCGAGTAATAAATGATCTCGATCGGTAATGTTTCTCACTAACGGGTGGTGTGAGTAATAAATAATCCCGTTGTTTGCTCAATCTAAACATGTTGAGCTTTTTATTTTGTATTTTTAACAAATAAATGTTTGTTTTTAATGTATGTATATGATATTATATAAATAGGTGGTTATAATGATTTATTTAAAAGAATTTAGTTTAGTTAGTGAAAATACTGAAAATATGATTTTAATTAATGAAAAAAGAACATATTTTCATAATCAATATCCATTTAGAATATTTCCTAAAAAGAAATTTAAAGATATTAAGTTTAGTGATGTAACTATACTTTATGGTGGTAATGGTTCTGGAAAATCAACAATTTTAAATATAATTGCTAATAAACTTAATTGTGATGGTTCTTTTGGAGCACATGGGGAAATGATGATGAAGTATTTGGATAATTGTAATTTTGAAACATCTATGGAATATTTTGAAGAAGCTAAAATAATACGAAGTGATGATGTATTTGATTATATATCTAATATAAGAAGAATAAATAATCGAGGCTTTAGCCAAAGAGAAAAGTTATTTAGGGAATACTTTGATAATAAAGATAAAACGATTGATGATATGAATGACTATCAAAATTTGAAAAATTCAATTGATGCTAAAAGAAAAAGTGCATCAAATTATGTTAGAAGTAGAGTATTTGATAAAGATGTAAAAGAACAATCTAATGGAGAATCTGCCCTTATGTATTTTGTATCTGAAATAAAAGAAAATAGTTTATATTTACTTGATGAACCTGAAAATAGTATGTCTGCAGCGATGCAACTTAAACTTACTAAATTTTTAGAAGAATCTGCAAGATTCTTTAATTGTCAATTCATTATTGCTACTCACTCACCATTTTTACTTGGTATGACTGGTGCCACAATATATGATTTAGATAGTGTTCCCGCTACACAAAAAAACTTCTGGGAACTTGAAAATATGAAGCTATATTATGACTTTTTTAAACAAAATTCAGCAAAATTTGAGCAAAAATAAATTTTCACATTTCTATCACATTTTTTTCACATTCAATTGTTAGTATTAGTTGTAGAGGTTTTCGGGAAAGACATTTTGTTTATTAATCATTAACTCTTTTACAAACCTTTCTATAATATAAATTATAGTCTTATAGTTCCTACAATATTAAGTATTAAAGTTTTCTTTTAAAAATATAAACAAATGTAATACTGTTGTTGAGTACCTTAAGAAAATCTCTACATGGATGCTGTTTGGCATCCTTTTATATTGCAATTTTTTTTGAATTTTGATAAAATTAATGTGAGCTAATTATATAAGTGGGTGAATTTTATGGATAATAATACAACTATTTTTAATGTCAAAGAATTAAGACAAGAATTAATACTTATGACTATTAATGAAGTAATTGAAGCAATGGAATTTAAAGGATATAATGCAACTAATCAATTGGTGGGTTATCTTGCAACTGGTGATTTAAAATATATTACGACTTTTAATCATTCAAGAAGTAAACTATCTAAATTTGATAGAACTGAAGTATTAATGGCAATTATTAATACATACTTGGGTAAATAATGAGATACTTGGGTTTAGATTTAGGAACCACAACATGTGGTGTTGCCATCAGTGATAAAACAAATACTTTAGTAAGTCCTTTTAAACTTATAAGATTTGCTCGAGAAGATTATGATGAAGCTTTAAAAGAAGTGCTTCTTATAATAAAAGAAAAATGTATTGACGTGGTTGTGTTGGGACTACCTAAAAACATGGATAATACCATGGGTTTTGCTGCAGAAAGAAGTTTAAATTTTAAAAAAATGCTTGAAGAAGAAAACATAAAAGTAGAACTTCAGGATGAAAGACTTACATCTGTGGAAGCTATAAATATTATGAAAAATAATGGTCTTAAACAAATAAATAAAAAGAATAAAACTGATATAATATCAGCAACTTTAATACTTGAAGCATATTTAAAGAAGGTAAATTATGGTAAATAAGCTAATAATTGATAATAAAAATAAAGATACATATAAAATAATTATGAAAGTATCTACAAGTGATGGAGAATATATTATTTATACTAAAAATGAGTTAAATAATATTGGTGATACAATTTGTTATGCTGGAAAATATGAATTAGATGATGGGGTGCAAAAAATATTGCCAATAGAAAGTTCTGAAACTCTTGAGAATATAGATGAAATATTTAGACAAATAATAATGTTATTAAATAAAAAGGAAAGTAGTGATTAGATGAAAAAAAATAGAAAATTGATTGTGATACTTAGTGTAATTGTGGGTTTAATCTTAGTTAGTGTGATTGCCCTTATGATATTACTTAGCCCAGTTAGTAAAAGTAAAGATATTGTGGAATTTACTGTAAAAAAAGGTGAAGGTAAAGAAAAAATTGTAGAAAATTTAAAAGATGCAAAACTTATTAAAAGTAAATATGCAACATTTATCTATATAGTTTTATCAGGTAAAAAAAATTTACAGGCAGGTAATTATGAACTTTCTCGTGATATGAGTGTTAAAGATATTATAACTAGTTTAAGTACTGGTGATGTAGTAAATGTTAAAAGAGATGAAGTCAGAATAACTTTTAAAGAGGGAGATACTTTAAAGAATTTTGTTACAATGGTTGCAAATGAAACAAATATTGATTATGATGAAGCTATCAAAAAACTTAGTGATAAAGCATATTTGAAAGGTTTAATAGCTGATTATTGGTTCTTAACTAATGATATACTTGATGAAGATATATATTTTCCTTTAGAAGGCTATTTATATCCTGAAACATATAATTTCTATAAAGAAACTAGTATTGAACAAGTAATAAGAAAAGTTTTAAATGTAACAAATGAAAGATTAGAACCACTAAAGAGTAAAATAGAAAATAGTAAATATAATATTCATGAACTATTAACTGTTGCTAGTATTGCAGAAAAAGAAGCAAATACAAATAGTGATAGAGCTATGGTTACACAAGTAATTTATAAGAGATTATCGCTTAATATGGCACTTGGCATGGATGTTACAAGTTACTATGGGGTTCAAAAAGAAATGACTGAAACTATAACACAACTTGACTTAAATGATAAAAACCCTTATAATACTAGAGTTACTACATTTATTGGACTTCCTGTTGGACCAATTTGTAATCCATCTATTGGAAGTATAAATGCAGCATTAAAGCCAGCTGATACTGACTACTTATATTTTGTAGCGGATATTAATACTGGTAAAGTATATTTTGCTAAAACAAATGAAGAATTTAATGCTTTAGTTAAAAAATATGTAAAGTAAAGGTGAAAAACGTGAAAGAACAAATATTAGAAATGGAAAATTATGCATCTGAGCATAATGTACCAATTATTGAAAAGAAATCTATAGCATTTATTATGAAATATATTAGAGATAATAATATTAAAGATGTCTTAGAAATAGGTAGTGCAATCGGATATTCTGCAATACTTATGGCTTCATCTAATCAAGAAACTACAGTTACAACGATAGAAAGAGATGAAACAAGATACATGGAATGTCTTAAAAATGTAAAAAAATGTGGCATGGATAAGAAAATTAATGTTGTATATCAAGATGCATTAGAACTTAATTTATCTGAAGATTTAAGATACGACTTAATATTTATCGATGCAGCTAAAGGACAATATACAAAATTTTTTGAAAAATATAAAAATTTCTTAAATCCAAATGGGGCTATTATAACCGATAATATTAAGTTTCATGGCTATGTTGGTGAATCAAATAAATTAGATAAAGGTAACTTAAAAAGTTTAGTGGAAAAAATAGAAAAATATATTGAATTTTTAAAGACAAATACTGAGTTTGACACCGAGTTTTATGATATTGGTGATGGACTTTCAGTGAGTACTTGGAAACATGAATAAGCTTGTTACAGTTACAAATAAAGATTATATAAGTAAATTAAAAAAAGAGGATGTAACACTTGTTTATCCTCTTAGATTTTTTTCCACTGGTTATGAAGAATATTTTGATATAAATGATATAGATGATTTTGTTTTAATAAATAGAATACTTACTGATAGTGATCTAGATAAACTAGAGGTAATACTTAAAAATAGTCATGTAAAAGGGATTATATTTGATGATTTAGGGATGCTTGATGTAATAAAGAATTTAAATATTACTAAAATACTTTTACTTGATCATATTGCAAATAATAGTAAATCTCTAAATTACTATTTAGAATATGTAGATAGTGTTGTAGTATCTAGTGATTTAAGTAAAGACGAAATAGAGTTAGTTGTTAAAAATGCAAATAATAAAGTAGTTATTTATGCATTTGGACTTAAAGCCCTTACGTATTCAAGAAGAAATTTAGTTACTAATTATGAAAAACACTTTAAAATAGAAGAAAATAATATACTAAATGCAAGTATTAATAATAAATATTTTAAATTTATTGAAAGTAAGGAAGGCACTAAAGTGTATGCTTATCCATATTATAATGCTTTAGAATTACTTGATTTAGATAATGTTTTATACTTTTGGTATGATCCTATTCTTTTAGATATTGATAATATTATAAAAGTTCTTCATGGTGATACAAAAAGCATTGAAACAAGTTCTATATTTCTAGATAAAAAGACTGTATATAAAGTAGGTGATTTAGATGCCTGAGTTACTAGCACCCGCTGGGGATTTTGAAAAGATGAAGTTTGCATACCTTTATGGTGCCGATGCTATTTATTGTGGTGGGCAAAATTTTAGTTTGAGAGCTAATGCTAAAAACTTTAGCTTAGAAGAACTTAAAGAAGCTGCAGAGTATGCTCATAGTTTAAATAAAAAAATATATGTTACTGTTAATATTGTCTTTCATGATGATGATTTAAATGGCTTAGAAGATTATTTAAAATATTTAGACATCATTCATATTGATGGCATTATTGCAAGTGATATTACTGTAATTAAGGCTTGTCAAGAGTTAAAGTTAGGTTTAAGTGTATGTTTATCTACACAAGCTAGTACTTTAAATAGTAGAGCTGTGAGATTTTGGCAAAGACTCGGAGTTACACGTGTGGTTTTGGCTCGTGAAGCATCTCGCGAAGATTTAATTAATATTTCTAAAACTGGTATTGAAATTGAAACGTTTATTCATGGTGCTATGTGTACTTCTTTCAGTGGCAAATGCGTTTTATCAAATTATATGACTAATAGGGATTCAAATCGTGGAGGATGTGCTCAAGTTTGTCGCTGGGAGTTTGATACAGATAATGGTATTAATTTAAGTATTATGCCAAAGGATTTAAATATGGTGCCATTTATTAAAAAGCAAATTGATTTAGGTGTTGCTTCTTTTAAAATTGAAGGTAGAATGCGTTCTATTTATTATGTTTCAACAGTACTTCTTGCATACCGCAGAATGATTGATGCAGCTTTAAATGAAACTCTTACACTTGAAAGAGAAAACTATTATTTAAAAGTATTAAATAGATGCGCAAATAGAGAGTCTACGCCACAATTTTTTGACAAATTACCCGGGGAAAATGAGCAATATTGGAATGGCAGAATGGAAGTTTCTAACCAAGATTTTTTAGGGTTAGTTTTAGACTATGATGAAAGCACTAAAATAGCAACTTTAGAAGTTAGGAATTATTTTGAAAGAGGCTATGAAACAGAGTTTTTTGGACCAAATCATGAAACATTTAGTTATATAGTTAATACAATATATGATGATAATAATGAAAAGATAAGTATTTGTAATCATCCCAAAAGTATCGTTAAATTACCTGTAGATAAACGGTTAGAAAAAAACGATATGATGCGGCTAAAGATGATTGACAAATAGAGTATTTTATAGTATGATTATGAACTGTAAAACGAAATTAAAAAGGAGATTGAATTTATGAAAAAAGAAAATACATTTATTATGACTGCTGAAGGTTTCTTAGAAGCTGAAAATGAATTAAATGAACTTAAAAATGTTCGTCGTCCAGAAGTCATTAAAGCATTAAAAGAAGCTAGAGCATTAGGGGACTTATCAGAAAATGCTGACTATGATGCAGCTAGAAATGAACAAGCTATAATTGAAGCTAAAATTCAAGAACTTGAATATAAACTAGAACATGCCGAAATTATTGATAATAAAGGTAAAGATGAAGTTAGTTTAGGTTCAACTGTTACAATTAGTTATGATGATGGTGAAGAAGAAGAATACAAAATAGTTGGTTCTATGGAAACTGATCCATTTGATAATAAAATATCTAATGAGTCACCTTTAGGTATAGCTCTTCTTAAACATAAAATTGGTGATGCAGTTGAAGTTGCTAGTCCAAATGGTGGATACACAATAAAAATTGTAAAAATAGCTTAAATTCTAAGGAATTAAGCTTATTTTCTTGTAAAATGAGTGAAGTTATATTATAATAAAGTAGTTAAGGAAGGAAGTATTTATGAAAAACGTACATGAAGTTGAAATTAAACTTGAAAATGAATGGGTATCTGCTTTAGATGCTGTATTTAAAAAGAAAAACAAAGAAGTTAAAATTGATGGTTTTAGAAAAGGAATGGCAAGTAAAGAAATTTATTTAAAACATTTTGGTATTGAGTCATTATATGCTGATGCTATTGATGCTTGTATAAGTGTTGCATATAAAAAAGCATTAGATGCTGAAAAATTAATACCAGTTATTGAACCACAAGTTGATGTTACTGGAATTAGTGATACAAATGTTATTTTTAAATTTACAATTATTACTAAACCAGAAGTTACTCTAGGAGATTACAAAAACTTAAAAGTTAAAAAAGGAGAAGCTAAAGTAACTGATGAAGAAGTTGAACATGAAATTGAACATATGAGAAGTCATATGGCTGATGTTGTTGTTAAAGAAAATGGCACAGTTGTAGAAGGTGATACTGCAGTTATTAGCTTTACTGGTGTAGTTGATGGTAAAGAAGTTGAAGGTGCTAAGGGTGAAAATTATCCTTTAGAAATTGGAAGTCATTCATTTATTCCAGGATTTGAAGAAGGCGTAGTAGGTATGAAAGCTGGAGAAACTAAAGAATTAAATCTAAAGTTCCCAGAAAACTATGTTGAAGAATTAAAAGGCAAAGATGTTACATTTACAGTTACAGTAAATGAAGTTAAAACAAGAGTTTTACCTGAAATTAATAAAGATTTCTTTGAAGATCTAGGATATGAAGATGTTAAAGATGAAGCTGGATTAAAAGCTAAAGTCAAAGAAGAATTAGTTCATGAAAAAGAACATCATTTAGAAGATGAGTTCATGGATAAAGTTTTAGAAGCTGCAGCTAAAAATATGAAGGCAGAAATTAATCCTGAAATCGTAGATGAAGAAGTTCATAGAATGATTAATCAATATGCTGAACAATTAAAAATGCAAGGTATGGATTTTAATGAATTTATGAAAATAACTGGTACAAAAGAAGAAGATTTACATAAACAAATGGAACCAGAAGCTGAAAAACGTGTTAAATATCGTTTCATGTTAGAAGCTATTGCAGAAAAAGAAGATTTAAAATTTACTAAAGAAGAAGTTGAAGCTAGAGCTGATGAAATTGCTGCATCTTATGGTGTAGATAAAGCTGAACTTTTAAAAGCTTATGGTTCAATGGATGTTATTGAATATGATATGAAAATGCATAAAGCATTAGAAATATTAAAAGAAAATAACTAAGAGGCTTGAGAAAGCCTTTTTTCTTTGCATAAAAAAATGACATTTAGTCAAAGACTAAATGTCTGTAACTTATATAAGGCAGGCATTCAACGTACTAAATTGAAAGCTTCCTATTTTATGCAAACTTTATTTGCTAAATATATATTAACATTTTTAAAATTTTATGTCAATATAATATAGCTAAAAATATCAATAAGAATAATAAAATAAAGTTAAAAAACAAACTTAAAATATGCTTATAATGCTTGCTTTATTTGGATGACTATGATATACTTTTCTCATAGGAAATAATTCAATTGTTGAGTGTCTGCCAAATCTTATTACTTTAATTAATAGAGAGGAGGCTTGATACAATGAAGAATAAGACCTTTATTTTAAGAGTGCTTGACTTTATTTGTACCATTTTATTTTTAGTTATTTTGCTAATAGCTATTGTAAAAAAATGACACTTAGTCAAAGACTAAATGTCTGAATCTTTATAAGGCAGACATTCAACATACCAAATTGAATGTTTCCTATTTTAATTTATGCAAATTTTCTTTGCTATATACATAATAACATAACTATTTATTTTTGTCAAATAGTTATTTGCTTTAAAGTATAGCTGTTATTTACATTATAAAGAAACTAGCAATCACACTTGCTACCATGATTATAAGCATAATCCAAACTAAGATTTTTTGAGCTTTTTTATTCAAAATAATTCACCACTTTCTTTTGTTTATATAAATAATTTATCATAATTTTAATAAATTTGCAATATAATTAAGTGGTGATAGAAATGTGGACAAGCTTAAGTAAGAAACTATATTTATTTATGAGTATTGTTTTAATTATAGGCATTATAACTGGAGTAGTTTTTGTTATTATGCTAGATGAAGCTACGAAAGAAATATTGTTTTTGAATATAAATAACTTTTTACAAAGTCTTGGTACAAATAATATTAGTATATTAGTGCAACATTTAGTAATACTTTCTACATTACTCATATTAAGTATCTTTTTAATTGGAGGCCCACTTGTTATATTCTTTATGTTTTATAACGGATTTACCATAGGCTTTATAATAAGTTCTATTACATGTATATTTGGTATTAAAGGAATGTTATTTGGGGTTTTATATGTAATTATAAGTAAATTAGTATTTGTAGTATTATTTATTATATTTAGTGTAAATTTATTTAAAATAGTTAAATGTGTAATAGATTATTTAGTTTATAAAAAAAGAAATAAAGAGTCTTTAGTTATGTTTATGAAAAGAAGCATAGTTTTTATTGGTATTATTATGATTAGTGATGTAATTTTGTATTTTGGAGGGGCTAAGCTCATAAATATCTTTAATTTTCTAATAAAATAAGTTATAATATTTACGTGATGTTTATGGAAAAAGTAATTATTGGAATATCTGGAGGAGTAGATTCTGCGGTAGGTGCTCTTCTTTTACAAAAAGCGGGCTATGAAGTTGAAGGACTTTTTATGCGTAATTGGGATAGCAATATTAATAATGATTTTTTAGGAAATCCTAATGATTTTAATGATATATGTCCTCAAGAAAAGGATTATAATGATGCTTTAGAATTATGTAATAAATTAGGTATTAAGCTTCATAGAATAGATTTTATTAAAGAATATTGGGATTATGTATTTACTTACTTTTTAGAAGAATTAAAAAAAGGAAGAACACCAAATCCAGATATGTTATGTAATAAATTTATTAAATTTGATTTATTTATTAAAGAAGCTAAAAGATTAGGGGCAGATTATATTGCTACTGGTCATTATGCAAGAATGGAAGATGGAAAACTTAAAAGAGCAGTTGATTTAAATAAAGATCAAACTTACTTTTTAGCAGATGTTAAAAGAGAAGCTTTAAAGAATGTTTTATTCCCAGTCGGTGATTATACAAAACCTGAAATTAGAAAGATAGCAGAAGAAAATAATTTGAATGTTGCTCATAAGAAGGATTCAACTGGTATTTGCTTTATAGGTGAGAGAAACTATCAAAAGTTTATTGAAAACTATCTAAGACCTAATCCTGGTGACATTGTAGATGTTGAAACTAAAGAAGTTATTGGAAGACATACAGGTCTTATGAATTATACAATTGGTCAAAGAAGAAATGTTGGCATAAGTGGAAATCTAGAGAGACATTATGTATGTGGTAAGAATGTAGAAAAAAATATACTATATGTAGCTTTTGGTGAAGATAATAAATATTTAATGAGTGATGAATGCATTATAGATAATGTTAATTTTATTAGCAGTTTAAGACCAACTTTTTGTACAGCTAAATTTAGATATAGAGATGACGACCATGCAGTTGAACTTGAATATTTAGAAAATGATAAAATTAGAGTTAAATATCCTGAGAAAGTTAAAGCTGTTACCCCAGGTCAAGCATGCGTTTTATATCTTGGTGAAGAATGCCTAGGCTGTGGTTTTATTGAAACAGTAAAAAATAATGATGAATATTTATGGTATTTACACAATTAATCTTGATTTTTAGTGTTAAGTTATGTATAATTGATGTGTAAAGTTAAAGAAGGTAGTGATAAAAATGGATAGATTAAACGAATTATTACAAGAATTAGGGCTTTCAAAAGTTAAACTTGCAAAGTACTTGGGAGTAAGCCGTCAGATGGTATATAACTATTTAGTTTTAGATAGTTTAGATAAATGGCCTAAAGAAAAGAAAGTATTACTTTTACAACTTTTAGACATTAAAGATGGAAGTAAAAAAAGTATAGATAGTATTGTCGTTGATACTAATTACTTAATGGAAGTTGAAAAAAGACTTAATAGTGCAATTAAGCAAACAAATAACATTGAAGCTTTTATTGATATGAATGGATTAACGAAAGATAACAAACAACTTTTAAATGATTTTATCTTTTTACTTAAAGAAAAACTTGAAGGTAATGATAGTGAATCAAGTAGTGCAATTAAATACATGTATTATATGCTACAATCAATGGATAATGTTCCTGAAATAAAATATATAATGGGTTATATGGCTAAATCCAATTGCTTTATTAAACCAGAAGAATACAAATTTGATGAAGACAAGCAATTTCTTTTTGAAGGTATACTTTATACAGCACTAACTCTTTATAATAATGGCGGTGCATCTAAAAGCAAGTTAGCTGAAAGTCATAAGAAGTTTATACAAGAAATAGAACAAAAAAATGAAGAAAAACTAACTAGAACACAACAGCTTAGTACGGTTAAAATTCAAGCTTTAAGAGAACTTGGATATGACGATATAAATACAGAAAATGCATCGGAAGTATTTGAAAAAATGGCAGAAATTCAAACCAGAAAAGTATAGAGGTATTTATGAAAAAGAAAGATAAGTTAATTGTATTCTTGAGTGTAGTTATAGTAATTCTAGTGGGGGTCATATTAGTTCTTCTTGCTAAAAAAGGGTTACCAGTTAATTCAAAAAACAATATTGTTACAAATGCATACTCTTATGTAAGTAATAAAAATTTAGAAAAATGTAATGGACTTGTTATGTATAATAAAGATAAAGTTACAAAAGATACTTTAGAAAATACTACAAAAATATGTTTATCTTATACTCTGATAGATTCAGCTGGAGAAGAAGTAAAATTAGAGAAAGATAAGAAAAAGAACGTTTGTACATTAAATGGTGACTTAGTGTTTGCTTTAGATAATTATGAAGGCGATATATGTACTATATCTAAGATATCTAAAGATGAAGTTCATGAAAAGTATAAAGTCTTATTCGGGGAAGAACTAAAAGAAGATGAAAGTTTTCAACTTGATAATGTAAGCGTTTGTCACTATAGTGATGGTTCATATTATTGTGGTTTATCAGAAAAGTATACATATGTAATCGGTGGTGAACCACACACATATAGAACAATCAAAAGCTCTTATAAAAAAGATGATAAATTAATTATATATGATTATTTCTTAAAAGTAATAAATGATGAATGCTATACAAGTTTCATGACTAATGATAAGAATGATAAATGTACTAAAAAATATGATGCTAAGAAGGATATAAATTATAATTTTATGAAAAGATATGGTACTGTTTATAAACATACTTTTCAAAAAGATGGTAATAACTATTATTGGGTATCAAGTGAACAAAATTAAATTTTAAAAAAAGTAATTGTCAAATTTTAATTAAATGTAAGCATGTTGCTTTTTTTTTGCTTTTTTTAGGTTAAAATGATAATATAAAGTAAAAATATCGTGAGTGATGTTGTTAAGAAATGGAGTAGTTTAATATGGAAAATCAAAAAACTAAAATAATAAGTATTGTAGCATTAGTGGCATTAGCACTTACAGTTGTAACTGCAACTTACGCATATTTTCAAGCTCAAACTGGTGAGGGGTCACAAACTGATATCAAGATTAATGCAAATACCATAGATACATTCACATTTGAAACAGGTAATGCAATATCAATTGGTTTAGACCAAACATCATTTGCAAGTGGAAAAGGAAACATAACTGGAAGTACATATGCAAGTGCAAAGCTAACAGCAAATAATAAAACAAATAATGCCACGAATAATTATAATTTGTATCTAAATATATCAGATAATAACTTTGCATATACACAAAGTACAAGTTATCCAGAAATATTACTTACTATAAAAGATGCAAGCAATAATGAAATAACAAGTATAAGTGGACTTGAATATAAAACAGTAACAGATGGTAAAGGTGCATCAATATCTGGATTCGACATAACAACTAAAACAGGATTAATAACACTATTAAATAACAGAGAAATAACGACAACAAGTACAAAAACAGATACGTGGAATATAACAGCAACCTTTGTAAATTACAATGCAGACCAAAGTAAAAATGCCGGTAAATCATTTTCTGGACAAGTTTTAATATCAAAAGATTCGTTTGATGATTATACACCAAATACAATAAATACATTAAGTGCCACAAAAAGTGGGACTAATCTAACAGTTAACTTAAATGTTGAACAAGGAAGTAATGAAATAGATAAGTATTATTATGCTATTAAAGAATCAAATGGTATAGCGATGTTAAATAATAATGAAAATAAAGTGCAAAGATTGAGTAATAAATTGGCAGCTAAT
>CAKORG010000002.1 GCA_934101495.1 uncultured Bacilli bacterium | reverse complement strand
GGTAGTGGAACAGGTCCAGAAATTTCGCCGCCAGTTCTTTTAACAGTTTCAACAATTTTTCCAGCAGCAACATCAAGCAATTGATGATCATATGCCTTCAAATTAATTCTAACTTTATCTTTTGACATTTTTTCATGTCCTCCTTTCGCCTATATCTAGTATAGACATACTCCGTACAAGTTCTCCGTTTCCACTATTTTTACTACCAACTTATCCTAGTGTATCGGTAACCTCGCACATCCACGCAGCCATACGACTACAATTATAACATTAAAGTCTATGAAAAATCAAGTGAAAATGTGCATTTTTTCAAAAAAATTTTAAAATAAATTTTACAATAAAAAAAAGAACCACAATAAGTGATTCTCAATTTAGTCAAAAGTTAACTTAACAATATCGGAAATACTATATCTTGAATTAACATCAGGATTAACAAGTGCAACAGGCTCAGATGCATCATATTTATAACCATCTACTTCAAAAACAAAATACATATTATCAGTTATTTCACCTTTATCATAAGTAACTTGAAGTTTTCCACTAGATTTAAATGTCAAGCTATTGAAGCCTTCCATTTTTGTAAGTTTTAAAACATCAAGAACTCTAACACCTACGAAATCATAATCATCTTTATATATACCATCATTCATAACTGCTTTTATTTTATAAACATCCAAATTTTTAATATCTGCACTTGTTATAGTATTATCATATATCCCATCTACTACAATAGTAAACTTTGGAAGTTCATAATTTATTTTCTGAACATCTTTTACACCTATAGTTTCAATTAATTTTTCATGTTTGCTTATAGTTATTCCCCTATATACCAAAAAACCTAATAATATGAGAGCAACAACCGTAATAACTGAAATAACAAGTATTATTCTTTTATTCTTTTCTTTCATTACTATTTATCCTTTCTAACTACTATTTTTTTCTCGAAGAGGAAGAAGACGAACCATTCTTTTTGCCACCACTTACACTGTAAAGTTGATCACCATTAGGTTTATGCCAAGTTCCTGTTTTAGGATCAAATGTACATTCATTAGAACCACAATCTTCATTTTCCTTTGCTAATTTTTTATTTTCTTCTTCAAGTCTTTCCCTTTCTTTAGGATCATCCGTTTCATGCCATTTTTCACCATTTTTTTTCATTTGACAAGTTTTATCACAATCAGATTCATGTGAATTATTTCCTTTTGGTGGTTTATCATCATCATCGTCATCGTCATCATCACGATTACGACAAGATTCATAATATGTTGCATTTCCTTTAGTAGCATGATCATAAACAGCAGATTTATTACCAGCGGCATCAACAGCGTAACTATAAAGTTTATAAGTAATGCCACAACTTGCAAATGTGTAATTTCCTAAGTCAGTAAAACAACTATCATCACGAGATGGTGCACTACCACTGGTAACACATGTATAAACTTTAACATTTCCAGAGCCTTTATCATTATCTCTATATTCAGGTTTACTAATTGAACCAGCTCCGATAGAACCACCACTAACATAATAAGGTGGCGTATTATCATATAAAACATTATAACTGTTTGTATTACTACAAGCACCAGCCTCATTACAAGCTTTAACATAAATCGTTTCACGGCTGTAATCAGAGTTAATATACGCTTCGTTTCCTATTAAAACTAAGCTACTTTCTGATGTTCCATAATAATATGTAACCTTACCACTAGTATTTTTATCACTTCCTGAAAATCTTAAGGTAAAATCTGCAATATGCCACAAATCTTGAGACTTACCATCACTAGCAGTTATAACAGGTATACCAGGCACTGTATTATCAATATTATCAATTTTAATAATATCAGAAGTAATATTTCCCGCATTATCTTTAACACAATACTTATAACTTCCATTTTGTTTAACTTCAAACTTATCATCAAAAACATAATTAGTACATGTTTCATTTTCTTTAACTAAAGAAAAGCCATTAATGCCAGAACCACCTTTATCACTTGCTTTGATTACTATATCTTTTTTAGCACTCCAATTTCTATCGTAAACAAGTTCATTTACTATTGGAGATTGTTTATCAATATTAACTTTCTTACTAACTTCACCTTTATAATCACCAACGATTATTTCACATTTAAAAGTATTTTGACTAACCGAACTTCCTTCAGCCTTAGCCTCAACAAATCTTTCACTACTAGTGTAACCATTCGTACTACTCCAACTATAAGAAGCATTATCAAGTGATTTGTCACTATTAGCATACTTTACACCAATAGTTATATTTTCATTAAACCAATCACCATCACTGAATGAATTACATTTTTGTGTATTTTCATCATATCTACAAATTTCAAACATACTAGTTTTAACATAAGTATTACATACCCCATTTTCTTCGCCTAAATTTTTAGAAAGCTTAGCTGAATACCTTCCATTTTCAAATGTAGACACAATTATATAACAGTTCATACTTTCCTTTGTTTCAGGATTATATATCTTGTTTTGATCATCCGGAGAAACAACGCCCTCCTTTATTAAATCCTCAACACTCACTGTTGTAATATTGGTTTCATTAGCATACTCTGCAGCTTTCGTCTCAAGATATGTCACTAAATTGTTATAGTCTTTTTTCAAGATACTTTTTCTTACATTCAAGAAAATAATCGCAGACACAGAAACGATTAAAGAGAGTATCACAATAACTGAAATCAATTCCACTAAGGTAAAACCTTTTTTATTCTTCTTCATTTTCAATCCTCCATACTATAAGGATAATACAAAATTAAATAAAAATCAATTATAAATGTATATATTGACAAATTTTTTTATAAAAAGTTCTTAACTAATTTCTTGTTAAGAACCTATATTACATAAAATTTCAATATTATTATAGATATAAACAATTAAAATACCATTAAGTCTCATAGTATCTACTCACTTATCAACAATGATTCTGTCCCTTCCATTTCTTTTGGTATAGCAATATCCATATAATCAAGAATTGTTGGTGCAACATTCACTAAAGAGCCTTTATCTCTTATTTTAATCTTATCGTCACATATAATAAACGGAACTAAACTTGTAGTATGAGTTGTACACACACTGCCATCTTCATTAATCATTGTATCAGCATTACCATGATCAGCAAGTATTACAACTTTATAAAAGTTTTCATCAGCCTTTTCCATTATTTTAGAAAGGCACATATCAACAGCCATACAAGCCTTAGTAGCAGCATCCATATTACCAGTATGTCCAACCATATCTGGATTAGCAAAATTAACTAAAATAAAATCATAATCATTTTTCATTGACAAAATAACTCTTTTAGTAACTTCAACGCAACTCATTTCAGGTTTTAAATCATAAGTAGCAACACTTGGTGATGGAATATGGAACTTATCACAACCTTTAATTTTGCCATCAATACCACCATCAAAAAAGTAAGTAACGTGAGGAAACTTTTCACTTTCAGCAATTCTAGCTTGCGTAAAATCTAGTTCACTTAAATAAAGACCCAAAGAATTTTTAACAGTTAAAGGTTCAATCAAATTATATGTTTTAATCTTTTTATCAACTGGCAAAAAACTAAATACCAAAGTATCTTTCATATTTTGTACACTAAAGCCTTCAAAAGAACTCCAGTTAACAATAGATGAAAGAATTTGTTTAGCTCTATCAGCTCTATAATTCATCCACATAATTATATCCCCATTTTTAATAGTATTATTACTACATTTAATAGGTTTTATAAATTCATCAGTAATACCTTTTTCATAACTACTTTTAATACTTTTTTCTATATTTATAGAACTAGTTCCTTTACCTGCTACAACTAAATCATAATAAGCTTTAGTTCTATCCCAGTTTTCATCTCTATCCATAGCATAATATCTACCAGCAACAGTTGCTATATCACCACATTTGTTTTTCTTAATTGCATCCTTTATCATATTAATATATTTATTAGCATCTTTAACACCAGTATCTCTACCATCAGTTATCAAATGAAAATGTATTTTAGTAAAACCGTTATTTACCAAAAAATCAAACATATTTAAAAAATCATCTACACCGGCATGAATATTTCCATCACTACAAAGGCCCATTATATGAATATCTTTATCTTTATTTTCTAAAAGCTTTAAAACATTCTTATTTTCCATATCAGGATTTACAAAAAAATCATTTACTAAAATTTCATTTTGTTTTAAAAGCCTACCAGCTCCAATAGTCATGTGTCCTACTTCACTATTACCAGCTTGACCATGAGCAAGACCCACATATTCTTCACTGGCTCCTAGAAGTGCATGAGGATATTTATTCCAAAGGTCATGAAAAGTATTCATATGAGCAGCTCTAATCGCATTACCATTTTCTTCTTCCCTATAACCAAAACCATCTAATATAATAGTCAAAATCTTTTTCATTTTTCCACCCTCACTATCAAAATAATAACACACATAAAAAAAAAATACAATAAAAAAGCCTTGAATAACAAAGCTTACATAACTAATTCTTGAGTATCCATTCTAAATCTATCTGCTATAGTTGTTAAAAATTCAGCATTCGTAGGCCTACTTCTATCAAAATCAATACTATTACCAAATAAATTTTCCATAAGTTTAATGTCGCCTCTACTCCAACTTATTTCAATAGCATGTCTAATGGCTCTCTCAACTCTCGAAGATGTTGTTTGATATTTATTAGCAATCTTCGGATATAACTCTTTAGTAACAAGTGTTGCCATGCCATCTTCTGCATATAGCATCATAACACCCTCTCTAATATATTGGTAACCTCTTACATGAGATGGTATACCTAAGTCATGTAAAAGTGAACTTACTTTAATTTCAATTTTACCTGAACTTGCAATACTTATTTCTTCCTTATGTGTTACTAAATCCATAATTCTACTATTAACAACATCCATATCAACTGGTTTTAGCATAAAGTAACTACCGCCTAAAGCTTGAACTCTTCTAATCGTAAAATCATCTTTAAAACTTGATAGAACCATTATCTTTTTATTAATCTTTTTATGATTCATTTCTTCAATTATTCTGATTCCATCAATACCTGTTAAAATTAAATCAAGCATTAATAAGTCATATGCTTCCGGACAAGATAACAAATAGTTTAAAGCTTCCTTGCCATTAGTGAAACCACCAACAACACTCACTATTTCACTATTTTTAAAGTACTCTCTAACACTCCTTATCACTGCCTCATTGTCATCTACTACAACTACTCTTACTGTTTTCTTCATGTGTTTTTTCCTTTCAAAATATATCTTATTCTTCCACCCACAATTTCATTATAAGATAGAATATTTCAAAAAGCTACAAAAACTTTTGTCGAACAATGTCAACATGCGTAAACAATTGACACTTTATGTCGAATGCTGTCACAAACCAAAGAAAAAAGATAAAACTAAGCACCATTTAATTATAATTGTGCAAATTTTGAGTAATTCACTGTGCAATTTTTGACTTACACTAAAAAAGAAGTATTTGCATTACTTCTCCATTTCTATTAACATACCTTTAACCTTATTGGTATCTAAAGATGCTCCTCCAACAAGAAAACCATTTAATCCTTTAATAGTGCACAACTTTCCAATGTTAGTATCATTTACACTTCCGCCATATAAAATATCTAACTTTTCTTCATATTTTTCCATCAAAATATCATTTATAAACTTAATATTTTCTTTTATTTCATCTGCCTCAGGAACTTTACCAGTACCAATCGCCCACACTGGTTCATAAGCAATCATAATATTCTTAATTTCCACATTATTTAAAACTTCACTTATTTGTTTTTCTAACACTTCATAAGTTCTTCCATTTTCTTTTTCACTTAGTGTTTCCCCAATACAATATATAATATTAAGTCCATTCTCTATAGCATTATTTATCTTATTTATAAAATCAATATTTATTTCATGTTTATATATTCTTCTTTCACTATGACCCACTATTACATATTTAGCACCTAAGCTTCTCACTTGACTAGCTTCAATTTCCCCAGTAATAGTTTTATCAATGAAAGAACTAATATCTTGTACACCAAGTTCATAACCAGACTTTTCAAACATACCCAGATATATCGAAGGTGGACATAAAACTAATTTAACTTTAGTTTCAATATCTCCTAAACTTTTATTATATTTAACTATATCATCTTTAAGTAATTTATTTTTAAAATTACAAACCAAATACTTCATTTTATTCCATCCATTCTAAAGCTTTCAAATTTCCATCAGCAATATATTCAAGTGTAGCACCGCCACCACTAGAA
Organism: uncultured Bacilli bacterium; assembly: GCA_934101495.1. Lineage (GTDB taxonomy): Bacteria > Bacillota_I > Bacilli_A > RF39 > UBA660 > Onthocola_B. Next base: position 84,656 of record CAKORG010000002.1, on the reverse strand, counting down.
ACATAATAGAACTTATTCTCAAAACCAAATTTACTACATGCACTCGCAGTATCTCCACCACCAATAATTACCTTTCCGGATGTAGTTGCCAAAGCTCTAAATAAATTTTCAGTTCCTTCCATAAATCTTTCATCTTCAAACTTACCACAAGTACCATTAACAAATATGATTTCACTATTATCAATATATTTCTTATATAAATCTATACTTTTATTCCCTAAATCATATATAACTCCATCATCAATAGTAAAATCTATAGGTAAAACAATCTTACCTTTATTTTTATTCATAAGTTCTCTTAGTTCATTTAAAACATTTTCATCACTAGTAGCCAAACTATTACCAACATCTGCACCCTTAGCTTTCAAAAATGAATTAGCTATACCACCACCAACTAATAAATAATCACATCTATCAATTAATGATTTAATAATAGGTAATTTATCATCAACTTTTGCACCACCCATAAATACAGTAAAAGGATGTGGAGTTCCGTGAACTAAGATATTTAAATGCTCTAGCTCATCCATAACTAAAAAACCAATCGCATGTGGTAAATATTTAGCTATACCAGCAGTTGAAGCATGAGCTCTATGCATAGAACCAAAAGCATCATTAATATATATGTCTCCAAGACTTGCAAAGTATTTAGCAAGTTCTAAATCATTTCCACTTTCTCTTTTTGTTGGAACATCCATAAATCTAGTATTTTCCAAAAGTATTACTTCACCTAAACTAGAGTTATCAACAATTCTTTTTACTTTATTCCCATAACAATTATTTAAAAATTTAACATCTCTTTTTAGTAAATTAGCAAGTTCTTTTCCAACAACTTTTAAACTATTTTTAAGTTTATCTTCTTCGCTTTTTATTCTTCCAAAATGACTAAGTATAATAACTTTACAATTATTTTCAAGTAAATAATTTATTGTTTTTAAACTTTTTACAATCTTAGAATTATCTTTAATAACACCATTTTCAACTGGCACATTAAAATCAAGTCTTAATACTACCTTTTTATCTTTAATATCAATATCTTTAATTGTTTTCATAACTTATCCTCCATTATTATTTTAGCACATGCATAGTTCATTATTCAAATTTTATCATTCAAGAATTGACAAAAAAGTGTAAAAATGTTAGGATATTTCCTTGAAAGCAGGGGTTAATATGCTTAATGTTAAAATTGTAATATCTAAAAGCGAGATCTATGAAGAATTAAAGATTGCAGATTCATTCGACGATGGAAAGACTCTTAAACTAACATTTAAGACTGAAGATAGTTATTTAGCATTCATAAATGATCCAAAATTATGTATTAATGACTTTAATTTAATCGAAGGAATAACAGATACTAACCAAATAGAATGTATATTAAATAATCCTGAATTAAAAGACAAAATTCTTGGCTCAAAACCACTAATAGAAATATTACGTGTAAAAGACATACCTAAAAAATTATTAAAAACTCACAAGAAAATTTCTCTAAATTTGACAAGTCTTAGTTTTAATGAAATTCTAGAGATTATAACACACCCTGATATTCACGAAAACGTAACATTTTTTGATAAATATAATGAAAGCAGAGAAATAACATTAAATGAAATGCTTGAAATGTATAGTAAATTATTAAATGATGCACAAAAAGCAATCTCAAATGGTTATTCACAGGCAGAATGCTGTTTTTACATATATAATTTAATAAAAAAACACATTTATCATGAAGAAAAAGAAAATGAAAAAGCATCTAAAAGCCGAAGCATAATTGAGATATTAAAAGGAGACAAAATAGTATGTACAGGCTACTCTAATTTATTTATTGCTATTGCAGATATACTAGATATCCATGCAGAAGCGTGTTCATGGGAGCCAATATATGATGATAATAGTGGACACTCATCTGTTGTAGTATATTTAAACGATCCAAAATATAATTTATGTGGAATATATGCTATAGATACAACATGGGATTCTAGAAAGGATGAACAAGATACTGAATACGAAAACAACATTAAACACTTTCTAGTACCTATGACACTCGAAGAAAAATGTAAAAGAATAGGAGGTTTTAAGCCATCCTTCGGTTGTTCATATTACAGATTTTTCATTGCCAAAATAACTTATGATAAAAGCAAATATTTTGAGCATAATAAAAATATTGCTTATAAAAAAGCAAAACAAATATTTAATTATTTAAATTTATCAACAGAATTAAGTGACTTAGAAGAAACAAGTAAAAAAATAAAAAGTTTAGGTAATAGAGCTATATCTCCGAGAACTTTGAAAGGCATAATAACAACTGTTACCCCGAAAAGTCAAGAAGATTTAGAGAAAACAATTGACTCAAGCATTCACAAGAAAGCATATGAAGATTTATTAATTAGAATACTTAATACAAAAGAAGCTAGTCGATAGCATTACTTCATCACATTACAATTTATTTTATATGTAATAACAACAATGACTTTCTATTATACAATTTATACATAGAAAAAGAGATGATTAAATAGTATTATCATCTCCCCACCAGATTTCAAAGTTTTTTAGTAAAACTCCCCACTACATTTCGAAGAGCCAATTGTTCAACACCGGTCGAACTTTTTACCTCTTTTTTACCAGACTTTACCAATGTTTTCAAAAAACTATCCGTCAATCATTTTATTACGATCGGGTCGTTGGCACTGCCGCTCCCCGATACATATGTCGTGGAAGACAAAAGACTGAAGGACGGCCTCACCCCATAGTCAAGATTCACGCTGTCGTAGTTCACGCCCCCATCGCTGTCCACAAAGAACGCATTGTCCGAACTGCCTGCATCACGGGAAATTGTCCAGTCCCAGCCTCCTCCATATAACCAATTTTCTCCCTTCGAAAATCTATAATCCTTTGTAGCATCACTAGAATTGTAACCAACCAATGTCCATGCACTTGGACTTGCCGCATAATAATAATCTGATACATACATTAATCCTATTTTTGATGTGTATTCTGTTTTATTATCTGTTGTATTTGTCATTACTGGATGTACTACTTCATTTTGATATGCTGTTGCTGGTACTACGGAGCCTATATTTGTCATCGTATTTCCTCCAACTTTCCATGTTGTGGTTGCTATTTTTTGTGTCCATTCACTTCCTATGTTATTGATAAAATTTATATTTAAATTGGTTTTATTTAGTAAGCTTTCACTCCATGTATTTGTTTGTGTTGAGTTATTCCAGTAATATGATGAATTACTTGTTGGACTTTCTCCTTGTTCTCCACTAAAGAAATATGAATTTTCTTCTGAAAAATCTCCATTTGTTCCTAGTAAGCTTGATTTTGCATAATCCCATTTGACTAGTTTTACATTATTTTCAAATACTCCGATTATTCTATATAGATTTTCTGTTGGACATGGACTTGTTGTAGAGCCAAAACACACAAAGTTCTTTACATTATCTTTTGTCAAATATCCTTTTTCTATTGCTTTATTTAATGTTTCCTTATATGTTTGATACTGTGTTGTATCTCCCTTTATTAAATAATAATGTGTCTGTGATGTACGACATACATAACCCACAAATTGTTTTGTTCCATTACAATAAAAGTCTATTAAAGCTGTTGTTACTGTATTATTATATCCTATCATCATTGTTGCTCCCGTTGCTTTTCCTGCTTCCGTTAAAACATAATCTCCGCCTGAATATCTATATGAGTTATCTCCCGCTCCATTGGTCAAACCTGAATTATGATAATAGATGCTATTTTCTCCCTGTGTTCCTATGTATAATGACTTTACATAATCTGCTAATAAAACTTTATACTCTTCCTTTTGTATAATCACCTTTGCACTCATGCTTTTACCAGCATTTGCATTTTGACTTGCATCATAGTTTACAAATGTTACTTTAATATTCCATTTTTCTTCTTTACTTGATGTTGTTGTTATTTCTCTATTATTAAATAGTGTTATAAGTCCACTTTTATTTGTTATGTCATATCCTGATACTTGAGTTCCATTTGCTCCTGTTACTATGACATGATTAAGTGTACTTATATCTGTTACTTCATTACCACCACTATCAGTTACTGTCATTATTATTTCCGGTGTACTTTCATTTATTGAATATGTAAATGTGTTATTTTCAATTTTTAAATACAAATAATAATGTTCTGTTGCAGTATTTGTCTTATTATTTGCTGTTAACTTCGCACTGGCATATGTGCTTCCAGTTATGTTTCCTGCACCACTTGCAAATGATGTTTGGTCTAAAGATAAACTCATAGCTGAACCAGTTTCAAATGTGAAAGTATCAACTGTATTTGCATTTATCTTAATATCTGTTTGTGAGCCTTCCCCAGTTTGTGCTTGAAAGTACGCATATGTTGCAGTTACTACTGTAAGTGCTAGTGCAACTAATGCTACGATACTTATTATTTTTGTCTTTTTATTTTCCATAAACTACTCCATTTCTTTTATTAATGTTGAATTATTATCTATAATACATATTTTACTACAAATCAATAACCTAGTAAATATCAAATTGATATTATTTTGATATCCATATAATATTTATTATTTTATTTATAAAAATAGTATAGCATAAGCATAAACAAAAACAAAAATCTAGTGCTATAGGCCCATAAAATATAATTTTATAATAAGGGAAAATATAGAAAAAGGAGCGGGACTTATGGCAAAAATCAATTCAAATGACTATTACTATGATATAGTTAGAAAAAACATAAAAAAATATAGAAAAGAAAAAGGACATACCTTACAAAGCTTATCAGAAGCTGCAGATATGTCCATGGACTATTTAGCAGAAATAGAAAGTGAAAAAAGGAAGAAAAGTTTTAGCATTGCTATTCTAGGTAGAATAGCAAATGCTTTAGAAATTGATATAAGAGAATTCTTTAATGAATAAGCTGTTAAATATCAGCTTATTTTTTATTTATTTTCAGAAAAATGTGAAATATTAACTATTATTATCACATTTTTTGTGAAATTTTTAGTCTTATTTTCACGTTTTTCTGATTTATATTACTGGAGTCATATATATTGGTACATTGTCTTCTTTATAATCTCCGGCATGAATGACATATGGAGTATGTAAAAAGCTTTTGGATACCTTATTAAAATCAATTAATATATAACTTTTATAGTTTTCTTTAGCAAAAAGTTCTGCTATATAAATTTTTCCTACTCTTCGTGCTCCTTCTATAAGAAGTGCAGTTTTACCATTATATGTTTTTTTCCATTCTAATATTTCATCATAAATCTTTCTTTTCACAATTATCTGTCCTTTCTTTAGGTTTTATGCCATCTCTATCAACTATTTTACACCATTCCTAGATTTTTTTTAAGTCAAAATTTCACCATTCCTAGATTTTTTTTGTACTCAAAATACACCATTCCTAGATTTTTGAATAAAATTACGCAAAAAAAAATACCCACATTTAAGTGAGTATTTAGATTATTATACAAGTAAGCTAAATAAGCTTAGTACAAACATATTAAGTAGTCCTATTACTATTACAAGTTTAATAGCCCATCTAAACCAAGTTGAATATTCAACCTTAGCAAGAGCAAGACCACCCATTATAGCACCACAAGTTGGAGTAATTAAATTAACTAAACCATTTGCAGCTACCATAGTCATAATTGAAACTTCAACACTATAACCAAGTTGTGCAGCAAGCGGAGCAATAATTGGAGTAGAAAGTGTTGCAAGTCCACTACTAGATGGAACCAAGAATGAAAGTACAACATGAAGCAAATAGTTAAGAGGAACAAATGCAAGTTCAGGAAGCTTACGTAAGAAATTAGCAGCATTAAAGATAATATAATTATCTAAATGAGTTTCTGCCATAAGCACACTAGCACCTCTAGCAATTGCAATAACCAAGATAACACCAATCATATCATCAGCACCATCAACAAATGCATCAACAAAACCTTTTTCACCAAGTCTATTAACAATTGCAATAATTATTGACATAATTAAGAACCATAAAGCAGCTTCATAGAACCACCAATTACCAAGTGATGAACCAGTTAACCATCCAGTAAATTTATCAAAGATAGTAATATCAAATTCACCCCATGGAATAAATCCAATAATCATTACAAGGAATGTTAAAGCAAATAATAATAATGTAACTTTTTGCGTAGAAGATAACTTAACTTCTTTTTTATCATCTTCAAATCTACCATAAGCTTTTTCAGCATTTTTTTGTTCTCTTAAAGATAAGAATGTTGAACCTTTATCTTTTTGAACCTTTTTAGCATAATTCATAACAAATAGTATTGAAACTATTAATGTTGTAAGCCATAAGAATGTTGCAATTAGAATAACAAAACCATTATCAGCAGTTATCCCTTTTGGAAGAGCACTTAAAGCAACACCAGTTGCAAATGGGTTAATTGTTGAACCCAAGCATCCACTACCAGCCCCAAGAAGAATAACCGCAGAACCAACAAGTGGATCCATACCAGCAGCCATCATAGTAGCTGATAATAATACATAGAAACCAACAGTTTCTTCAAGCATACCATATGTAGTACCACAAACTGAGAATATTGTCATAAGAATTGGAATCAACCAAATTTCTTTACCTTTAAGTTTATGAACTAAAACTTTGATACCAGTTTCTAACGCACCAGTTTTATTAATAACTGCAAGCATACCACCTAGCATCATAATGAAAATACTAACATCAATAGCATCTTCAAAACCTTTAATCGGAGACATTAACACTTGAGAAAGTGTAGCCCCAACAGTACCACTTCCATCAACTATAGTTTCACCAACAAACTTAGCATTTGGAAGTAAGTGAGATAATATTCCGAGACCAAATATTAGAATCAGAATAATGGAAAAAGACGATAACATTGTTTTTGTCTTTTTCTTAGCATTTGCCATTTAAATTTCCTCCTTTATTATTGTGCCAGAATCACCATTTATAGCATCAACGGCCTTTTCTAGTGAACCTATAATTGCTTTATTTTTGGTACCACTTACAAAATCTAAGCAAGCTTCTATTTTAGGAAGCATACTTCCTTTAGCAAACTCATCTTTAGAAATATACTTTAATGCTTCATTTACACTTAACTCATCTAAATCAATTTGAAAATCTGAATTATAATGTATTGATACTTTATCAACAGCAGTTAAAATAAGAAGTGTATCAGCACCAATTAATTTAGCAAGAAGTGCAGCAGTTTTATCTTTATCAATAACAGCTTCTACTCCTTTTAAGTTAACCCCATCTTTTATAACAGGGATACCTCCACCACCTGCAGCAATTACAAGTGTACCATTTTGAAAAAGTTCTTTAACAGTATCTTTTTCAATGATATCTATTGGCATCGGAGATGGCACAACTCTTCGATACCCACGTCCAGCGTCTTCCACAAAAGTATAACCATTTTCTTTTTCCTGCTTTATAGCCTCTTCCTTACTATAAAACATTCCAATTGGTTTAGTTGGATTAGAAAAAGCAATATCCTTTGCATCAACTAGAACTTGTGTTATTAAGGTTACGCATTTTTTTTGAACGTTTTCCTTTTTCATTTCATTTAAAAGGCATTGTTCTAAACCATAACCAATATAACCTTGACTCATACTCCCACACTCAGGAAATGGCATATAAGGAGTACCAGCTCCATTTGAAGCTGCATACTCCATAGCAAGTGCTATTTGTCCCACTTGAGGACCATTTCCATGTGTTATAACAACATCATTACCATCTTTAACAAGTTTCACAATTATTTTAGAAACATTTTGAAGTAACTTCATTTGTTCTTCGGGAGCTTTACCTAAGGCATTACCACCTAAGGCAATAACTATTTTACTCATTTAATCTTCCCTCATTGTTGCATAAACCACAGCTTTAATAGTATGTAATCTATTTTCAGCTTGGTCAAATACTTTAGAACAAGGTAAGTTAAAGACTTCATCAGTTACTTCCATTTCTTTTAAACCAAATTTTTCATATATATCTTTACCAATAGTTGTTTTTAAATCATGGAATGATGGAAGACAATGTAAGAATATAGCATCAGGTCTTGCGTTATTCATAACATCCATATTTACTTGATAAGGTTTAAGTAAATTAATTCTTTCATTCCATACATCATCAGGTTCTCCCATAGAAACCCAAACATCAGTATATATTACATCTGCATCACGAGTAGCTTCTAAAACGTTTTCACTCATTTCAATAGAACCACCAGTTATCTTACAAATTTCCATGCATTCTTCAACTAATTCTTCATTTGGCCATAAACTCTTAGGTCCACAAGCAACAAAATGCATTCCCATCTTACTACATACAACCATAAGTGAATTTGCAACATTATTTCTAGCATCACCCATAAATACAAGTTTAATACCTTTTAAATGTCCAAAGTTTTCTTCAACAGTTAAAACATCAGCAAGCATTTGTGTTGGGTGGAACTCAGTAGTTAAACCATTCCAAACTGGAACACCAGCATTTTCTGCAAGTTCTTCAACAATAGCTTGATCATATCCACGATACTCAATACCATCATACATTCTACCAAGAACTTTAGCAGTATCACTAATTGATTCCTTTTTACCCATTTGAGAAGCTCCTGGGTCTAAGTAAGTAACACCCATACCCAAATCCATACCAGCCACTTCAAAAGCGCATCTAGTTCTAGTTGAAGTTTTTTCAAATAGTAAAACAATATTTTTACCACTTAAATATCTATGTTCAATGCCTCTTCTCTTTTTATCTTTTAAATCTTTAGATAAATCAAGTAAATATCTTATTTCTTCTGGTGTATAATCAAGAAGTTTTAAGAAATTTCTACCTCTTAAATCAGGCTTATTTATATTTTGAACTTTTATAAAATCTTCAATCTTAATAGTTTCTAGTATTTCTTCTTTCTTAGGTTCTAATTCTTCAATATCTTCACGAATAAGTGGCATACTCATACATCTAGGACCACCTCTACCACGAGAAAGCTCTGCACTACTAACTTCAATTACTTTAAGACCATGTTCTCTTAAAATATTATTAGTAATATTATTTCTATCATAAACAACTACAACACCCGGAGCAATACATAAAGTATTAGTTCCATCATTCCATTGTTCTCTTTCCGAAGAAATCTTTTCCCCACCAGCACATGGAATAACTTCAATTTCTCTACCTAAATATTTTTCAAGAATTTCTTCCAAACTACCATTTACTTCCTTAACATTCAAATCTTCATCAGAATCAGGAATATCACCTTCAGTAATTTCAAAAACTTGAAGTGTATCCATAATACCTGGATGATATGTAAACTTATCATAATCAATTTGAGTAAACACAGTATCTAAATGCATGAAAGCTCTTGACTCAGGTATATTAAATGCTAAAATTGTATCAATCTTACAATTAGGATCCCTAAAACAATTCTTAGCTAGTTCATCTATTGCTGCAGCTTCAGTTCTTTGAGAAATACCCACAGCCAAAATATGACTATTTAAGTTAAGTACATCCCCACCTTCAATATGATATGGTAAATATCTATCATAATATTTATCTAACTTCCCTTTAAAATCAGGATGATAATTAAAGATATATTCTGCATAAATAGTTTCCCTATTTCTAGTAACAGAATACATTTTATTTAAAATTACCCCATTACCTGCACTAGCAAATGGATCTCTTGTAAAATAAAGGTTTGGCATCGGATCTGCCAAAAAATCAGATTCTTCACTAACTAAGTCAACTAAAGACTTTTCAACATCTCTCTTAGCTCTACTTATTTCCTCAAGTTTTATCCCTTCCATAGTTTTTAAAACAAGTTCTTTTTTATTATTAAAACTCTTTAAATAACTATATACTAAATTTTTATATTTCGGAGTAGTAATCCCCGCTTCATAGATAAATTGTCTAATAAATTTATCTTCAATATCATCACTTAATTCAAGTACACTAGCCATTAAATCTTCAAGATACACTACTTCAATTCCATTTTCTTTTAAAGCTCTAGCAAATTCATCATGTTCAGCTTGAGCATCAGGTAAAAAAGGTATATCATCAAAAAGTAATCTACTCAAAGAATCTGGTGTTAAATTTAAAAGTTCATTACCAGGTCTATGCAAAAGTACTTTTTTAAGTGGTCCAATTTCACTTCTTACATTAATTGCATTCATTTAATCCTCTCCTTATTCTAAATTAATTATAACAAACAAATTTTATATTTTCAATCAATTATTAACTTTATCTAAAAATTCTTTTATATCTTTATTTTTACTTACAAAAAATTCTTTATTGCTTCCATAAAATTTAACTATTCCTTCATCTAAAAATAATACTTTACTTGCAATATTCCTAACAAAATTTAATTCATGAGATACAATAATCATAGTTTTATTACTATTTGCAAGTCTTTTTATTAAATCCAGTACTTCACCAACCATCAAAGGATCTAATGCACTCGTGGGTTCATCAAAAAGTATAATATCAGGTTCCATCATAAGTGTTCTAATAATGGCAATTCTTTGTTTTTGTCCCCCGGATAAAGAACTTGGATTGCTATCCATTTTATCATATAAGTCAATCATTTTTAATAGCTCTATTGCTTTTCTCTTAGCATTTCCTTCTCCCATAACTTTAAGTTTAATCGGAGCTAAAGTAAGATTTTCCATAACAGTTAAATGATCAAATAAATTAAATTGTTGAAACACCATTCCCATTTTTTCTCTTACTAAGGATAAATTAACATCTTTACTTGTAAGATTAACACCTTCAAATATAATTTTGCCACTTGTAGGCACCTCTAACATATTTAAACATCTAAGCAGAGTACTTTTCCCACTTCCAGAAGGTCCAACTATTGCTAAAATATCTCCTTTTTCTACATCAAAACTTATATCTTTTAATACATTTATTTTACCAAATTTTTTCTTTAAATGTTTAACACTTAGCATTAGAAAGCTTCACCTCCATTTTATTTACCAGATTAGTAAGTCCCAAAGTAATAACCAAATAAATACATGCAATCATAATTAAAGGAAAGAAATAATCATAAGTTCTTGATGCAATAATATCACTAGCTTTAGTAAGTTCCATAATACCAATATAAGCACCAGTTGAAGTTTCTTTAATTAAAGTAATAAATTCATTACCAAGAGCTGGCAAAACATTTCTTATCGCCTGAGGCATAATAACATATCTCATAGTTTTTGCATAATTAAAACCAAGAGCAAGTCCTGCTTCCATTTGCCCTTTATCTATAGCATTTAAACCAGACCTTATAATTTCAGATACATAAGCACCAGAATTAAGACCAAAGGCAAGAATACCCACAATAACAACACTAATATTACTAGATTTAAAGATAACGTAATAAATTATCATAAGTTGAAGTAAAACTGGTGTACCCCTTACAATATTTACATACCAAACAACAATTTTATTAAGAATTTTTAGCTTACCATTTGTATCATGATTATGACGAATAATAGCAATAAATATGCCGATAATAAAGCCAATAAAAACCGCAAATAAAGCAATAATTAAAGTATTAAATAAACCCTCTAAAATAAATTTATATCTATTATCATAAATAACACTATCATAAAAACTATTATAAATATCTTTAAACATTTAAAACCTCTACTTTTCTGTATGTTTTATAATAAACTCATCAATTTTACCTTCATCTTTTAAATTTTGTAACACTGTATTAATTGCATCTAGCAATTCTTTATTGCCTTTTTTAACAATCATTCCATAAGAATCATTAGTTAAACTACCATCAAGTATCTTAATACCTTCATTTTTTGAAACAATTTCTTTAGCAGGAAGTTCATCCATAACAACACAATCAACTTTACCAGTTTTCAAATCTTCAATCGCAGCCAAATACTTCTTTTGTCTTACAACATTTGCATTTTTATGTCTTTCAGTAACAAAAGTATCAGCAATACTACCTAGTTGAACCGCAATTTTTTTATTACTTATCCCATTTACATTTGTAATACTACTATTATTATTTACAATTACCACTTGCTTACTAACAGCATAATTAATAGAAAAATCAACATTCTTAGCTCTGTCCTCACTATAACTAATACCAGCAGCACCAAAATCAGCTTTACCAGTTTTAACTTCATTAATAATTGAATCAAAAGCGATATCTTTAACAACCAAAGTTTTACCTAAATACTTAGCAATTTCCTTAGCAATATCAACATCAACACCAACAACCTCACCATTTTCATAATATTCATACGGAGCAAAACCAGCTTCTGTAACCATAATTAACTGATTCTCATCCTTTTTCACACATCCAGTTACCATAAATAAACTAACTAATATAATTATTATCTTTTTCATATAACACCTCTATCTTAATTAATTATACCATTAAATTATTTCATTGCAAAGAAAAAGACTTCATATTTTTATGAAATCTTCATATTTCTTTGTAACGCAATATCATTCGTTTTTAAACTATCAATTATTCTAGATACATCTTTATTAAGTTTACCTATAACAGATTCTTTACTACATTCACTTATACCCATTTCACTATAAGGATCATAATTTACATCAGTAATTAATGCAAGTGTTTTTCTATAAACATCTTTAATAACTCTAACTACATCATTATTTGTAACACTCACATTTTCCATGGTAACATTTACAGAAACATTTCTAAGCTTAGCTAAACAAAGTAGTTTTTGCATTTCAGTTTCTTTATCACCAAAATAAAAATTAATAACTCCAGGATATCCATTTTGAATCAAAACCTGTTCAGCAATTTCTGCTGCTTTTTTATAAGTATAAAACTCCATAAGCTTACAATCAATTAATAAAGACAACTCATTATTTGGTAAAAAAACATATTGATTTAATATTGCATCATTCATTTTCATATATATTTTCCTTTCTAAAAATGGAAAATATTATAACACTAAAATAATTATATGTAAACCCAAAATTTTAACAACATTTTTATTTTTTCATAAACTACATTAGGTGATATTATGCTTTTTACTTATACAGATAGAGAACTTGATTTACTTGCTAGAATAATGCGAGCTGAAGCTTTAGGGGAAGGAAACCTTGGAATGTTAATGGTTGGAAACGTTGTTGCCAACAGGGTCCTAGCAGACTGTTTAACTTTTAGAAATGTAAACAATATTCGTGATGTTATTTATCAGCCAAATCAATTTACCGGGGCTTCATCTTCACTTTTTAATGCTCAGTCAACAACTCTTGAAAAACAATTAGCACAAAGAATAGTCCGAGGTGAATACTATCATCCAGCTACTAACGCTTTATGGTTTTATTCACCTACAAAAGGTGCATCATGCAAACAAACTTGGTACAATCAAGACCTAGCAGGAAGTTACAAGAGTCATTGTTTCTATAATCCCGACCCCGGAGTTTGCAAAAAAATTCATTAAAATATAGAATATTTTTTAAAATAATGTATAATAAGTATCAAGGAGGATATTATGTTCTATACTTATTCTATATTATTTTTTATTTATTCATTTTTAGGTTGGCTTATGGAAGTTATTTTAAGTTTAATAACTGAACATAGATTTGTTAATCGTGGTTTTTTACTTGGTCCATGCTGTCCAATTTACGGAAGTGGTTCATTACTTTTATTTATTCTCTTAAAAGATTACACTGACAATTTTATAGTATTATTTATTTTAACAATGTTCATTTGTTCTTTACTAGAATATACCACTAGCTATATCATGGAAAAAATATTTAAATTAAGGTGGTGGGATTATACAAACATGAAATATAACCTTAATGGTAGAATATGTCTTGAAACAATGACCCCATTTTCAATACTCGGAGCACTTACAATTAAATATGTAACACCAAATCTTATAAAAATTATAAATAGTCTTTCATCAAAAATAATATTCATAATATCAATAATTCTAATTACAATATTTATCGTAGACATAATAATTTCATTAACCATAGTATTTAAAATAAAACTAATAGCTAAGGATAAAAAAGACTCAACAATTGACATTAAAAAAGCCATTTCTAAATTTATAAAAAATGACTTATATGTTTACGAAAGAATACTAAATGCTTTTCCTAATTTAAATAGAAAGAAAAACATAAAATAATAGCATAATTTCACTAGAAAATATCGTTTAATGGTATTTTCTGGTGAAAATCTAGCATTTATCAAAAAACTATTGTTATGGCAACAATAGTTTTTGTCCTATACTAAGAGTATTAGATGTTATATTATTAAGTTTTTTTATTGCATCAACAGTGGTTTCATATTCTCTTGCAATACTATAAAGACTATCTCCTTTTTTAACAGTATATACTACATTTTCACTTGCATTACTGCTTGGTAGCTTAAGAACTTGCCAAATAGCCAAAGCATTTGAAGTTAAATTATTAATTTCTTTTAACTTATCGACACTTGTATTATAAGTTCTTGCAATACTATATAAACTATCTCCCTTTTTTACAATATATGTATCACTTGCAACATTACTTGTTGATGGCAACTTAATTATTTGACCAATTGCAAGTGAATCAGTTGTAATATTGTTGATAGATTTAAGGTTATCAACACTCGTATTATATTTTCTAGCTATACTATATAAAGTATCTCCTTTTTTAACAACATATTCACCACTAGTAGCCTGAGCTTCTTTTCCAGGAATAATTAAATTTTGACCAATACTTAACAAATTACTAGATAAATTATTGGCATTTTTAAGTTCATCAACAGTAATACCAAATTTTCTAGAAATACTCCATAAACTATCACCACTTTTAACAGTATAATAATTAGAATCAATCGGAGCAACATATTTTCCACCAGCATATTCCACAATAGCTTTAGTTACAGCCTCTGCTAATTTTTCCCAATTATTTTTAAGTTGAGAAATATCATCACCTGTAGAATCAGCAAAACCATATTCCACAATAACAGTTTCATTATTCGGAGTATCACGCATTATATAATAATAATCTTTCGCAGGATTACTAGGAAGTCTTCTTTGATAATATTTTCTAACATTTTGACCAGCATTTTCAAATTCATTTGCTATTTTTCTAGCAAATGTATCATTATTTCTAAGGGCATAAATAATTTCAGCACCATCACCACCACCTGCATTTATATGATTAGACACAACAATTACATCACTGCCATTACCATAAAAACTTTGTACCTTCTTTGGTCTTTCACTAGGTGTCAATGTAACATCACTAGTTCTAGTCATTTTATTGGGCACACCCATTTCATCCAGTCTTTTATGAATATATTCACTAATCTTAAGAGTATAATCTTTTTCTGTTATTCCATTAGCTATAGTACCAGGATCTTCCCCACCATGACCACTATCCAAAACCACCTTTTTTATAGCTCTTTCATCCATGTTTATCACCTAAAATATATTATGAAATATATAATAATAAGTGATTAATTTACATATTTTAATAATTTAAATAATTTTATACCAAGACTACATTAAAATAATAAATCTTTCAAACCAATTTATTACGCTACGATATAATTTTGTTCTAAAAAAGCACATTTATTACGATGATTATTCATTAAAAAAATTTCTTATCAATTACTGACAAGAAATTTGTGAAAACATGTGAGAACAAAACATCTCTTTTCATATACCAAAATAATTATACAACAAATTTTCTTATTAAATATTAGTTACACTTATACTTTTACTAAGTATCTTATTTTCATATTTTTCATAGGCTTTATTCCAACCATCATATTTAGCATCACCTTTATGATTTGGAAGTATATTTAAATCATATAAATATTTACCCATAAATTCCGTAACTTTAACAGCACCATAATAATTTAAATGGTCCCCGCCATCACGAGAATCCTGATCCCAATCTATCCCCAGTTCATTAACCAATAAATTTAAATCTAAATATTCAATATTTTTACTTTTGGCATATTTTGTAACTTCTTCATCTCTTTTTTCATTCCAATTAAGGGTACTAGGAACAGTGTATAAAATTATTTTTATATTTTTTTGATGACATTTATCAATTATTTTATCTAAATAGTATTTATTAATAGAACTTATACCAGTTCTTTTTTTATTATTTTTCATGTAATTTCCTACACTTTTTGGTGGAACAACACTTATATTATAATAAAAACCTTTTAATTCATCAGTCCATGTATATTTTATTTTTTTAGTAAAATCATTACTTGTCATACTCTTCCATCTATCATGATATTGAAAAATTGGTAAAATGCTTTGACTTTTTGTTGATAACACGTTATTAACATTCATTTTTCTATAAATAGCATTTGCCTCAAGAAGTACAACCTTTGGACTTTGATTTTTTAAAACTTTATTTAAATAATCATATGTATCAACCAAATATTGTCTTGAAACACCACCATTATACATAGTAAAACCATATTTATTCCAAATAGGTAATGGAGAAATACTTGTAAAAGACTCACTATCTCCAATTACTAAAACATCAATGGTATCTTTTGCTTCACCAAAAACACCATTTGCACGAGCTTCATGAATACCATTACCTTTAGCATTACTTTTAGGAACAAAAAAATGTGAAATTCCAAGCAGTATAAAAAATAGAATAATAACAAAAACTATTGGTTTATAACATTCTTTCATAATACCTCCTTAAAAATTAGCATATATTGGGTCAACTGGTGCATAACCAAACCCATAAGCTCCAAAAATTACAATAGCAATAATTAGCAAATAATACAAAGTCCATCTAACAAATATATTTTGCTTTGCAACTAATTCTCTTATATTAAAGCCTTTTTCTTTAAGTAATCCAACCATAAATATAATAACTAAAGCAATTAAAATAATTGTAAAATCAGCTCTATCACATCCAAGCTTAAAAATAGTTCCCATTTTTAACGAATCAAAACTAAAATCAGTAAATATTTTTTTGAACATTGCAAAACCGCTTGATAAAGTAGTTGCTCTAAAGAAAAGCTCTCCAAATACAACTAAAATACTAGTTTTTATTATTTGCATAAACACATATGGCTTACTAGTTCTAGTAATATGCCATCTTTTACAAATATTAATAATAAGTGGTGTAAAAATATTACCTAAAACAATAAGTATAAAATGATAAATACCGAAGAAAACAAAAGTCCATGCTGCTCCATGCCATAATCCATTTGAAAGCCAAACACATAAAAGTGCTACACTTCCAGCTATCAAAGGTCCAAAATGATTACCTAAAATTTTTCTTAAATTAAGAGTCATTTTCTTCATAGGTTTAGAAAGCGAAACTGGATAAAAGATATAATCTCTAAACCAAGTTCCCAAAGTAATATGCCATCTTGTCCAAAAATCAGATATATTCTTACTAAAGAATGGTTGTCTAAAATTTTCAGGCAAAGATATTCCAAACAGTTCACCAGAACCTATTACAACATCAATTGTACCGGAAAAATCTGCATAAAGTTGAATTGTATAAAATATTGCCCCCAAAAGTATTACTCCACCATCCAAAGAATTATATTCACAAAATATTTTTTCTATAAAAGGGTTAAGCCTATCAGCAATAATCATTTTCTTAAATAATCCCCATAGTATTCTTTGAGCACCAAAAGCCAAATTCTTGTAAGTTAAATCTTCGCCATCATAAAGTTTAGTTGCGGTATCGCTATATCTACAAATTGGTCCTTCCATAATACATGGAAAAAATGACATAAACAAAGCAAGTCTACCTAAATTAAAATCAGCATCAATTTTCCCTTTGTAAACATCAAATATATAAGAAAGTCCTTGCAAAGTATAAAAAGATATACCAATAGGTATTAATATTTTAGGTATTTTAAATCTAAAATCAACATTTAAAATTTCCAATAAATTATTAATATTCTCTCCAAAAAAGCCAGTGTATTTTAAACATACCAACAAACCAATATGAATAAGTACTGCAAGAAACACTACTCTTCCCATTTTTTTCTTATATAATTCTTTTATTTCTTTTTTATTTTCCTTATTTAACTCTACTTCTTTATCTCTATCTTTATTTAATCTATCAAGCCATAACCCAAAATGATGAATTGAAAGTGTAGAAAATAGTAAATACACAATTAACTTACCACTTAAAGATAAGAAGAAAATATAGCTTGCTATAAGTAAAACAAGCCATCTTTTCTTCTTATTAGTTAAAGCATATATTAATAGTGTAATTGGCAAAAAAGCAACCAAATAAACTAAACTACAATATTGCATACTAATCTTCTTCCTTTAATCTTTCAATTAGGCTCCATAAACTTTGAATTGAATTAAAATTACTAGGAATTATTTCAACTGTTGGAATTACAACATCAAATTCTTCTTCAATTTCAGCAACAAGTGATAAAATTGCAAGTGAATCTAAATAATGTCCATCTATTAAATTAGTACAAGTATTATAATCAACTTCTGGATTTAAATCTTCTAATATTTCTATTAATTTTTCCATTAATTTTCACCTCCTTTAAATGGCATATTTAATTTATAAGTTTGAATATTACTTCTAACCACTTCTATTTTACCATCTTTAACAAATAAAACTTTAGGTAAATCACGACTTAAGAATAAACTAATTCCTTCAGTCATAGCATAAGCCCCAGTATTCTTAAACACAAATACATCACCAAGTTCTAAACTTTTAACAGGTAGTCCTTTAACAATTAAATCATTAATTGTACATAATGCACCAACTAAGTTCCAACTTTCTTCATGACCATTTCTTTTAGGAACTATATCCAACATTGGCTTTTTCATTGCCATCATTTGACCATAATACACAATATGATGCATACCACCATCTAAAACAGCAAAATTTCCTTCTTTATTTGTTTTTTTATCAACAACTTTAGTATAATAACTTCCACATGATGCCGCAATACTTCTTCCAAGCTCCATTGTAATATGGCCTTGATATTTCAAATTTTTTATCTTATCAGCAATTTCCATTAAGTATGTATTTTCATCAAAATCAGTTTCTGCTTCAAAATACATAACAGGAAAACCAGGACCAAACTCTAATTCTTCAGTTACAAAACCAAGTTCATTTTTTAATTTTTGAACAAAGTCATCAACATATTCAAGTTCTTTTATAATTCTTCTTGATAATTTTTTTTGTGTCCCTGAAAAATATTGAATACCCATAATATTTAACATATTAAATTTTGATCTATTTTCCAAAATGGATATTATTTCTTCTTCACTCATACCAAATTGATTACCACTTGTAAGTCTTAAAATTACATCCACGACAATATTTTTATCTTTAGTTATTTTATCAACTAGTTTTATTTGATTTAATGATTCAATTGTAATAACTTCACCATGTTTATAATGATTAATTATATCTATCATGCTAGTTTCATCTTTATAAACACCTGAAATAACCATTTTTTCATGTGCAACCCCAAGCTCATTTGCAATATTCCATTCACCATAAGAACATATTTCATACTTTTCTATAGTATCCTCTATTTCTTTAACTACAAAAGGATTAGCTTTCATTGCAAAACATAAATGTACATTTTCTGGCAACATACTTTTAAGATAATTTATTCTGTTTTTCAAAACATCAATATCAAACACATAAAATGGTGTTCCAATACTTTCAATAGTTTTAACATCCATCATATAAATTCCTCCAATTTCTTTCTATCAATCTTGCCATTCTTAGTTAAAGGCATTTGTTCTAATTTAACAAATTTACTAGGTATCATAAATACAGGTAATTCTTTAGATAACTTTTCATGTAATTCTTTTACTTCAATGTCACCAATATAAAAGGCATAAAGTTTACTTTTTTCTTCTTTAAATATAGAACAGACTCTTTCTACACCTTCAAAACTACCAATAGCTTTATCTATTTCTTCTAGCTCAATTCTATGTCCCATATATTTTATTTGAAAGTCTTTTCTTCCCCCAAAATACAAGTCATTATTTTCATAATAACCTAAATCTCCAGTTCTATAAATATATTCTATATACTTATCATTTAATGGATTTCTAACAAATGCTCTATCAGTTTGTTCTTTATTTTTATAATAACCAAGTGCAAGTGCACTACCTCTAACACATATTTCCCCTTTTATTCCACTATTTACAACTAATTTATTATTTTCATCTAACAAGAAAACATCTTCATTATTAAATGGTATACCAACAGGTATTTTTTCATATTCACGATTTCTATCAATAATATGATAAGTACAATTACATGTAATTTCAGTTGGTCCGTACAAATTAACAAAAGTTGCATTTGGTAAGTGTTTCATCCATTCTTTCAAATGCTTCATTGGCATAACTTCACCACTAAACATAACTCTTTTTACTGTTTCAGGCACTTTATAATCTAAACCATGAAATGTCGAAATTAAGCAAAGTGCAGACACTGCCCAAGTCATCGTTGTAACCTTATGTTCTACCAAAAAATCAATAAGTTCCGCAGGTCTTGAAAACAATTCTTTAGGAACAATAACAAGTGTTGCTCCTGTTTTTAAAGCTGGATATATATCTTTAACAGAAACATCAAAATCAAATGGGGCTTGGTTAGCAATAATATCAGTTTCATTAATCCCAAAGGTACTTGTAAAATTATCTATAAAATCAATTATTGAACGATTTCCAACCACAACTCCTTTAGGTACACCTGTTGAACCACTTGTAAAATTTGCATAAACAGGATCAACATCAAGTTTTTTAGCTCTAATATTAGAAAGCAATTCATCATCTATTTCACTATCAACCAAGTCTTCATAAAGTACTAACTCCTTATCAGGAAAAAATTCTTTAGCATTTTCCAAATGTTCTTTATCAGTTACTACATAATCTACATCTAAAACACTAATTATTTGTTCAAGTCTCATTTTTGGAAGTCCAGCATTAAGTAAACTATAAAAGCCACCAGCATATAAACTTCCCATAAAAACTTCAAGACAAGAAGTTCCTTTTTCCATATAAACTGGAACGGGGTCATTATTTTTAACATACTTTGCAAGTCCACTACCTATTTTTTTACTAACCACTTGCAAGTCTTTATAAGTAATACTTCCATTTTTATCAATTACTTTATTATCATTACTAATATTTTCTAAATATTCCAATACGTTTTTCATATATTTTTACCTCAAAACAATTATACATTAATATAATAAATTATTTCTTAACCAAATCTTAATTTTTATTAAGAAATTGAATTTGACTTTTAGCCACATTTATGTTATTATGTATTTAGCAAAGAAGATTTGCATATAATAAAAGGAACATCCAGTTTTTGTCGAGATTGGATGCTACCAATTTAGTGGTTTGCATCTAAACCAACCCCGTTGATTTAGATGCTTTTCTTATTTTATAATTAACGCCAAAATGGCAAATAATTGTAATAAAATAATTATCAAAAGAAGTTTTATTAAGTCTTCTCTGGCCTTCATAGGCATCACCCCTTTTCCATTCCATTGAACTTGAAGAGGTAACATCCAATCAAACTGGATATTCCATAAATTAATTATATTACAAATACGTTTTAAAAGCAAGAAATTTAAGCCACTTTATAAAATTTGCTTATTACAGTACAAAAGCAAGCATATACGTGTATATGCTTGCTTTGTTTTAGCAACAAATTATTTATTAAATTTTGAATTTCATTAAGAATTCAGTCTTCATTTTTCTATGTGTTTTACTTACTAAAACTATTTCACCATCGTGAAGTTCCACAAAGTTTTTAACAATTGCAAGTCCTAGTCCAGTACCTTCACCAGATGTCCTAGCTTTATTACTTGTAACAAATGGTTCAAATAATCTATCTTTTATTTCTTTATCAATTCCAATGCCATCATCTCCGATTACTATATTTAATGTTTTATCTTTCCACATTTTAAAATATATCTTAGTTCCTTTTTTATTATATTTAATAGAATTATTTATTATATTCTCATATATTCTTCTGAAAGCGTTTTTATCAGCATCAAACATTATTTTATTCTCTTCAATATCTAATTCTAAATCCATACCAGCAGACTCAATTTCATTATATTTTTCCGCTAAATATTCCTTAGTAAATGTTACTATATCTATTTTTTCTCTACATAAACTATACTCCGAATTATTCATATGTGTATATAAAAACAATGAATCAATAGCATCTGTTGCAACGCACGCTTTCTTATTGATACTCTCCATATATTGTCTTTTCTTATTATCAGGAACCAAATCATCTAAAAATGCTTTTGAGTACCCACTAATAACTGTAAGGGGAGTTTTCAAATCATGAGATAAATTAGCAATAGATTTTTGTTTATCTTCATAAATTTTAATTTTTTCTGCATTTGATTTTTTTAATTTTTCCATTAAATTTTCAAAACTTTCTGCAACTTCATCAAATTCCTTTGGTAAATTCGTATCATTTACAATAATTTCTTCATTTTCATAAGATGAAATAACTTTATTTAATTCTTTTAAGATTTTTTTAACTCTACGATTAAATATATAAGTTTCAATTATAATAATAATTATCAAAATTGGAATAGAAATAAACCACACGTTACTAGAATCAGAAACCGCAGAATCATAGCTTTCCGCAGTAAATATCGGCGACATAAAAAGCAAAGTTCTCTTTAATCCATTACCAGATGTTACATATTCATACTTTTCTACCATTTGTTCATCATTATAATAACCATTTAGTAAATCAAGTTCTCTTTCAGTTAAGCTATTTTTCTCATTAAAAAGATTGCCATCAACTATTTCCAAGTCTTCATTTAATTTAGCATTACCAATAACTATTTCATCATCAATTTCAGCATCATATGTGGTTTTATATATTTTATATATTTTATCTCTATTTTTTTCTTTGTAATTAAAAATATTATAATAATAAATTCCACTATAATCGTTAACAAACTCTAAGTCATCACCATCAACAATGTCATTTACATCACCATCTGTAGTATAAATAAGTTCATTATTTTCATCATATAGGGCAAAATCGCAGCCAGGAAACTTAGACATTGGAATACCATCATAATCTTCATACTCAAGTTTTTCTTTATAAAGGAGAAAATCATCCAATACTAAAAAACTATTGTTAAGCCTCCAATTAATTGATAAGTATGTTAATAAAGCAACCCCTAAAATAATTAAGGTGTAAATAGCAAATTGAATAATAATATATTTGCTAAAACTATAATTCTTCTTTATTTTCAAGTTTATAACCTAACCCCCTAACTGTTTTTATATACTCTGGTTTTGCAGGATTATTCTCAATTTTCCCCCTTATATTTGAAATATGAACCATCATAGTATTATCATCAGTATCATAAAAATCTCCATTAATACATTCATAAATTTGGCTCCTCGTAAATACTTTGCCAGGTGACTTCATCATCATTGCCAGTATTTTAATTTCCGTTGATGTAAGAGGCACAATTTTATTATTTTTCATAAAAATATATTTATTTAAATCAAGAGAAAGTTCACCAACATTTAAGGTATTAATTTCATTATTAGAACTTTTGAATTCATAATATCTACGAAGAAGTGCTTTAACATAAGCAACTAATTCCAAAGGATTAAATGGTTTAGTTATATAAGCATCAGCACCTATATCAAGTCCTAGAACTTTATCACTATCCATATTTTTAGCAGATACAATAATTATAGGAACATTACTTGTTTCTCTTACAATTTTAATAAGTTCATAACCATTTAAACCGGGCATCATTAAATCTGCAATTATAATATCGTAATTACCTTTTTTAAAAGCATCCAAAGCTTCAAGTCCATCATATGTTGATGTCACTTCAAAACCATTACTTTCTAAATAAAGTTTAAGAAGTTCTACTATATCCGTATCATCTTCTGCTACCAAAATTTTATTATGCAAAAAAGTCACCTCCTAAATCAGGAATTATTATAACACCTATATATAGTTTTTTCAAATTTAAATTCAACTCCAGTATATCATAAAAATACTTAGTTTTAAATGCTTTCATTATGTAAAAAATAAATTATTACATTTTCAAAAAAAGAATGCCTAAGCACTCTTTATAACTTAAATTGGGAATTATACAAATCCGCATAAAAACCTTTTTGTTTCATAAGTTCTTCATGATTTCCTTGTTCAATTATATTACCATTATTCATAACAAGTATTAAATCAGCATTTTTTATTGTTGATAATCTGTGGGCAATTATAAATGAAGTTTTACCATGAGTTAATTTATCCATTGCTTTTTGCACTAATTCTTCAGTTCTCGTATCAACATTACTAGTAGCTTCATCCAAAATTAAGAATGGTGCATCTTGCAACATACCTCGGGCAATAGTTAAAAGCTGTCTTTGACCTGCAGAAACAGAATCATTATCACTTAATATAGTATTATATCCATCAGGTAAGGTTTTAATGAAATGGTCAAGTCCAACAGTTTTACAAACAGTTTCAACTTCTTTATCAGTTATATTTTCAGCATTATAAACAATATTATCCCTAACAGTACCATTAAATACCCAAGTATCTTGAAGAACCATAGTAAACAGCCTATGAATATTATTCCTTGTTAATTCTTTGGTAGAAACACCATCAATAAGTATTTCTCCACTATTAATATCATAGAACTTCATAAGTAAATTTACCATCGTAGTCTTACCAGCACCTGTAGGACCAACAATAGCTATTTTTTGACCAGCTTTTGCTTTAGCACTAAAGTTCTTAATTGTTGGAGTTTCATTACCATCATATTTAAATTCAACATTTTTAAATTCAATATTGCCTTTTACTTCTTTTTTATCTAAGATTTTTGTTAATTTGCTTTCATCAAGCATTTCTTTTTCATCTAAAAATTCAAATACTCTTTCACTAGCTGCTGCAGTTGATTGTAAGCTAGTCATAGCTTGAGCAATTTGAGAAAGTGGAGAAACAAATAATCTTACATAAACAATAAATGCAACAATTACCCCAAAGCTAATATGGCCATTTAATGCAAGTAGCGCCCCAACAACACATACTGCAACATAACCAAAGTTACCAATAAAATTCATCATAGGCATCATAAGTCCAGATAAAAAAACGCTCTTCCAATTAGCTTTATATAATTTATCATTTAATTCATCAAACTTTTCGTTTGATATTTTTTGACCATTATATGTTTTAACTACATTAAGTCCTGAATATACCTCTTCAATATGTCCATTTAAATCACCAAGTTCTTTTTGTTTAGCCACAAAGTATTTTTGAGATTTACCTAAAATTGATGCCATAAATGCAAACCCAAATAAACTTGCAACTATTGCAGTAATTGCCATAACCCAATTTGTTACAAACATCATAATTGTAGTTCCCACAAATAATGTAATTGCACTAACCAAAGTTGATAATGATTGGTTCATTGATTGAGCAATTGTATCAACATCATTTGTTATTCTTGATAAAGTATCCCCAATTGCATGTTTATCAAAATATTTAAGTGGCAATTTATTTATTTTACCTGAAATATTACTACGTAATTTTCTAGCAAAATTATTTGAGACATCACACATAAGTATAGATTCAAAATAAGTAAATATTGCACTAATCAAGTAAATAGCAACTAAAACTATAGCCATATTTTTTATTTTATCAATATTCATATATGGCTCAACAAGTGTTTTTATAGAACTAGGCATTTCATCTACTTTTGCATATATACTAGTTGCATCCATATTTTCATTCATACCAGTAACTATTTCCAAAAATTCTTTCTGATCACTTACACTTATTTTAACACCATCAATTTCAAATTCTTTAAATATTTCTTTAGCAATACTGTCTGGAACTACTACATTACCATTCAAACTCTTAATAAATTTAATGGTATCTTCCTTATTGCTTACAACGAGTTTATATAAAATACTATCTGGCATATTAGCAATTAACTTAACTTTATTACCAGAATTACTTTGCATTTCTCCAAGTAATTTACGAAATCTTTCCTTATCTTCTGAAGAAATACCATTATCCATCATAATACTTGTTATATTTTTTTCACTAAAGTCTATTTTAACAACTTTACTAATATTTTCTTCATTTAAACTACCAGTTACTTCTTTTATAATTTTTTCAAAATTATCTTTATTCATAACTAAACCATTTGATATTTCATCAGTTAAATTAGACAAAATATCTGGAGTTACTATAGTAAGAATAGAACCTAAAGCCGCTAGAACTAATGCAATTATAGTTAATTTTTTAAATCCTGATAATTCATTAATTAACCTTTTAATAGCGCTCTTAAAGTCTTTAGCTTTTTCTACTTTTCTATTTGGTCTTGGCATTATCTAATTCCTCCTTTGAAAGCTGTGATAAAGCAATTTCTCTATAAACTTCACAACTTTTTAATAATTCTTCATGTGTACCAACACCTACAGATGTTCCATTATCTAGAACTATTATTTTATCAGCATTCATTATTGTACCAATTCTTTGAGCAACTATTAAACTAGTTGCATCTTTTGTATATTTCTTTAATTCTTTCCGAAGAATAGCATCAGTTTTATAGTCTAATGCTGAAAATGAATCATCAAAAATATATATTTCAGGATTTTTAGCTATAGCACGTGCAATTGCAATTCTTTGTTTTTGACCTCCAGAAACATTCGTGCCGCCTTGAGCTATATGAGATGCATATCCATCATCCATTTTTGACACAAAATCATCTGCTTGTGCAACTTTTGCTGCTTCCATTATTCTACTATCAGTTATTACTTCTTTAGCTTCCCCATAAGCAATATTAGAATTAACTGTTCCATTAAACATAACTGCTTTCTGAGGAACATAACCAATTAACTTATATAAATACTCAAGTTTATAATCTTTAATATCTCTTCCATCAATAAGTATTTCGCCTTCAGTTACATCATAAAATCTTACAATTAAATTAACCAAAGTTGATTTACCTGAACCAGTTGAACCAATAAATGCCACTGTATCTCCTTTATTTGCCTTAAACGATATATTTTTTAAAACATATTCTTCTGCATCTGGATACTTAAATGAAACATTTTTAAATTCAATTGTACCAACTTCATTTTTAGTTTCAACATTACCATCCCTAACACTAATATCAGTATCAAGAACTTCATTAATTCTAGATGCAGAAACCTCTGCTCTTGGTAAAATCATAAAAATCATAGCAAGCATCAAAAAAGACATTATAATCTGCATTGCATAAGATGAAAACACTACCATATCACCAAATAATGCTATTTTATCTACCATCATGGCATCTTTAATAAGGTAAGCCCCAATAAAATATATAATAAGTGTTAACATATGCATAATTAAATACATAACTGGTGACATAATTAACATTGATTTTTGATTAAACAATTGTAAATTAGTTAAATCATCATTTACATTTTTAAACTTCTTTTCTTGATAGTCTTCCGCATTAAAAGCTCTAACCACTCTTATACCAGTTAAATTTTCTCTTATAACCTCATTTAATTTATCTGTTAACTTTTGTACAATCTTAAATTTAGGAAGCACAATAATAGTTAAAACACCAATAACTACTAGTAAAATAACAACAGCAACAGATGTTACCACGCTCCATTCCCAACTTTTATTAAGAATTTTAGTTATAGCCCAAACTGCAGTAACCGGAGCTTTAATTAATAATTGCAACCCAAAGCCTACAAACATTTCAACTTGTGTAATATCATTCGTAGTTCTCGTAATCAAACTATTCGTAGAAAAAACTTTTACTTCACTCATAGACATTTCTTCTACTTTTCTAAACAATTTACCTCTAAGTTTCTTAGAAAATCCAGCTGATAACAACGCAATTAAATATCCAACAATAACAGCACCAACTAAACTTCCAAATGCACATAAAAGCATATATCCACCATTTATTAAGATATCAGACATTTTACTTCCTTCAGTTTGCACTAAAATAGTAACTTTTGACATGTAATCAGGCATCTTAAGTTCAAGCCATACTTGCATAACTATTAAACAAACACTAACTATAGTAATTAACCACTCTTTTTTTCTAAAACTTCTTAATAATTTAAACATAATTAATCCTTTCTTCTATTTGCATACTCGTTTATATTATCTTGCATACTTTTTATTATATGACAAAATATTTCAATTTCTTCTTCACTTAAGCCTTTTTTAATAACCTCTTCCATTTTATAGAATTCCATTCTTTTCATATCAAACATTTTCTTAGCTTTTTCTTTTAAAATAATTTTCTTACATCTAACATCTTTCTCACACAAAACTCTTTCAACTAATCCATGTTTTTCCATAGTTTGAAGAACTCCAGAAACAGTGGCTCTTCTTAAGTGAAGCACTTCTTCTAAATCTCTTTGATAAATATCTTCATTTTGATGGTTTAAAATATAATCCATAATAATCATCTGAGTTGCACTGGGTTCACCATTAAACAAATCCTTATTATTACAGATAAATTCTCTCGCAATAAGCTTATTTAACAAATTTAGATTATAAAGCAATCTATCTTCCATATCCACCACCGCTACACAATATTAATACATTAATTAAAAATTGTCAAGTGCCTTACAATTAAAAACTTGACTTTTTCTAAAAAATGACTATAATATATATTACTCAAAAAGGGGGAATAGTAAAATGGCAGATTACTGCGGAAATTGTGCACATTTTGACAAAAATCAAAAAGAATATTGGGGAGATAGGTATTACTGCACAGAAACTTGTAAATATAAAGATGCAAGTGAAAAAGCATGCTATAGCTATGTAAAAAGACCTGAGGGAGGATACCAACCATCTGGTTGCTTTATAACTACAATAGTTTGTGAGATTCTTGGATATGAAGACAATTGCGATGTCTTACAAACACTGAGATTTATCAGAGAAAATTATTTAAAGAAAACTAATTCAGGTAAAGCTTTACTACAAGAATATGACATTATTGGGCCTGTAATAAGTAATGAATTAGCAAAGTGTCCAGT
Source organism: uncultured Bacilli bacterium (assembly GCA_934101495.1). Taxonomy (GTDB): domain Bacteria; phylum Bacillota_I; class Bacilli_A; order RF39; family UBA660; genus Onthocola_B. Next base: position 55,668 of record CAKORG010000002.1, on the reverse strand, counting down.
AATTGATTCAATAGTCTTAGCACATAAATACATACTACCATGTTATGATTTAATTAAGCAAAATCGTTATGAAAGTGCAGTTCAAGTTTACATAAACATGGTAAATGAACTAAAAACCAGATTTAGCTACGCATTAAGTGTTGCACATTTAGATTACACAATAGAAACACCCGAAGAAGATTTAGGTAAAGCAAGAATAAGACTAAAACCAGCAAGTATTTAAACTTGCTGGTTTTATTGTAATTAGTTTGTTACATCTATCCATTCTTTATACATGGATAGATTTTCTAACTCCTTAATGGAAAGCTTAATAGCACTATTAGTACTTCCGCAAGCAGGATACACAAATTCATGTTCCTTCAAGGATACATCAAGATATATATCCACATTTTCATTTACTCCGAATGGACATACACCACCAGCTTCATGGCCAATTAATTCCACTAAATTTTCTTTTGGTATCATATGAGCTTTTTCATGAAAATATACTTTATATTTATGATTATCACATCTTTTATCACCAGCCATGACAATTAAAATAGGTTTACCATCAACTATATATGATAAAGTTTTTGCAATATCTGCTTCACCACATCCAATAGCATGAGCAGCTTCACTAACTGTTGCACTAGATTCATTAAATTCTATTATTTCTTTATCTTTTCCATATTGTTTTAAATATTCTTTAACTTTCACAAGTGACATTTTCTACCTCCACAACTTTAGTAGCACCAACTATATCATGAATACCTCTTCCATCTTTCTTAAATAAAACCATTAAATAACCAGCATAAGTAATCAAATATCCCAGCAAACTAACAACCATAAATATTATTAAAAAAGATTTTCCACTAAAATAAAATGCTATACAAATGCCTAAACTATTAAAAAACAAATTATAAGCAACCATTGTTCTTGCAATATATCTCAAAACGTTTACATTATCACTACCATCTTTATTAACAACCTTAATTTTCATAAGTTTCTTACCAATAGTTTGATTTTTATTCCATTTTTGAAAACCAACAAAATAAAGCAAATAACAAGAAACAGAAATAATCGAAGCACATGCTCCATACTTTAAAACACTTCTATATTCATCAGTAAAATCACTACTTGTAACTATTTCTACTACATTACTTTCATCTATACTATCAATAGTTTCATTAAAATTTTCATAAGCATCCAAATAATCATCATAATAAGGATTTAATACATCAATACTTGCAATAGCTGATGCAATAAATCCCACAAGTAAAATATCAATTAAATATGCCACAAATCTTTTTAATTTCATATACCCTCCAAAAAGTTAAATAAGCAAACTATGTTGTTTGCTTATTTGTTCCTAAAGTAACACTTAATTCTTTAGTTTTTCCATCTCTATAAACTGTAACTTTAATAGTATCGCCTACTTTATGTTGATACAAATAATATCTTAAATAAGCTAGATTCTTAATATCATTACCATCTATTTTAGTAATTATATCATTTTTTTCAAATTTAGCTTTACTAGCTGGACTACCTTTTTCTATACTTGCAACAAGAACCCCACCAGAAAGACCCGAAGACTTAATTAAATCATAATATTGATATAAACTATAAGCATCTGTAATATCTAGCATTTGAATACCTAAATAAGGATATTCATATGCATCACCACTTATAATTTGTTCTGCTTTAGTAACAGCATTTTCAATTGGAATAGCAAATCCCATACCTTCAACACCACTACTTACAAGTTTAAGTGATGTAATACCAATTACTTCACCATTACTATTACATAAAGGTCCACCACTGTTACCTGAATTAATTGCTGCATCAGTTTGTAATACTTTCATAACGTAATCATTACTTCTAGAATTATTTAATGAAACAGCCACTTCTCTTTCTTTGCCAGAAACAATGCCTCTCGTAACAGTCCAAGAATAAGCAGTATCAAGTGGTGCCCCAACCGCAAATGCAGTATCACCAACTCTTAAAGCTTCACTCTTACCAAGCTCAGCAACAGCTAAATCTTTTGAACTTTCTAAACTTAAAACTGCAATATCAGCATATTGGTCTGAACCAACAATTTTAGTTTCTTCAACCTCTTTACTTGTAAATGTAACTGTAACTTTATTACCACCATCAATAACATGATGATTTGTTAAAATATAATATTTATTACCATCTTTTTTATAAACAAAGCCAGTACCAGATGATATCAAAGTTTGATCTTTATAAGTAGATACAACCACTACAGCATCATAAACCTTTTCCACAGCATCTGCAATACCTGTATCAGTAACCGTAACATCTTTTTCAAGTTTAGTAATACTTTCAGTTATACTAGTCGGGAAAAAGTACACAACAGCATACATAGCTAAGCATCCTACAAAAAATGCAATTAAATAATAAACTATCTTTCTTCTTTGTTTGTTTTGTTCTTCATTCATTTTTCTAACCTCACTATTTCTTTAAAATTATTTGGAAATCCCATTTCATGTAATACTTTTTCTATCTTAATTACCTTTAATTTACCAGAAAGTCTATCAAATTCATAACTGATTTCGCTAATAAATAAGTTAAAATTATCTTCATCTAATAACTGTTTTAAAATAATTATAAGTGCAAACAAATCATTCTTCCCATATATATATTCTTCATTTATCTTAGGAATATACAATAGTTTATGATATTTTGTATCATCAATAGCCTTTTGAGTTCTATTAACATAACAAATATCTTCATGAGCACACAAATTACGATAATTAGCTACAATTGGTAAATAATCAACCATACTATCAATACTAACCCCAAAAACATCAGCAATTTCCTTTTGGTCTTGATATTGAAGTACAGTATAAAGTTCACCTACTATTCCAAACGATAAAACTTTAACAACAACCCAAAGAGGAATATAACCATAATTTATGATGTAATGAGCTGTTGCACTATGTTGTTTACCATTAACACTTATCTGTCTTTTCATTTTTCTGATTAAATCATTAATTTGTCTATTTCTTCTTGAATCTCTCACAAAGTTATTTGGATTTAAATAATTATTTTCTTTAAACCCATGATTTTTACTCATAATATAAGCAAGTATACTTTTTAAATTATTTTCTACTATTAAAATATTTTTAAAAATTATATTTCTTATTTGTCTATCAAAAAGAAACATTGAATACAATTCATTAAATGTTGTACCTTCAAGATAAGTCTTGTTATCATCGGGTCTCATAAATAAATGACGGTAACCACTTAAGAAAAAGTAATTTTCACGTAACAAAACAGTTTTAGCAGTTTCAAAATCTTCAACCACTAATCCTTTTTTAGTTAGTATGTCAATTTGTTCATCTAATGTTTTAAATGTTTTTGATTTCACACTATACCGCCTTTACTTTAAACATTATATCACAACTGACAAAATAAATATATACCTAATTAATGGATATAATGTAAAAAACTTGTGAAAAAAAAGTGAAAATCTAATTTTTTTACTTTCAGCACTTATTAACTTTTCATATACATGTTTAAGGATATTTAAAACTCCCAATCTAAAACTGTCATAATTATGGCAAATTTTTTAAAACTATTCTACATTAATTATAATAATGACTTATAGCTTCTGCAAGAACTTCCGCAAATTCCCTTTGATATTCTTTAGTTACAAGCTTACTTCTTTCCATAGAATTTGATAAGAAACCACATTCTACTAAAATACCTTTAGTTTTTAACTTATCATACATATATGTTGAGGTAGGTATTTTTTTTACATTTCTATCACTATTCGTATTTATATTTAAATATTCTTGCACACTTTCAGCCAACTTTTTATTATCTTTATTATAAAAAACTTGAGCACCATAATACCTTGAATCAGTTAAATAATTTAAATGCACAGAAACATACATATCAATATATTTTTGATTTATAATTTTAATTCTTTCATCAAAATCAGCTCTTTTACGATGATTTTTAGCACCATTACTTAAATCATTATCATTATTTCTTGTCATAATAACTGTGGCACCCATTTTACTCAAATCTTCTTCCAAATATTTACCAATTGCAAGAGTTATATCTTTTTCATAAATATCATTATAAAGAGCGCCAGGATCAAGACCACCATGACCACTATCAACAACAATCACTTTACCTTGAAGTGGTAAATCAGCCTTTACTGGATAACCATACATAAGTATAAATAAACCTAAAAAAACAGAAATAATTTTAACATAATAACTTTTCATAATAAATTATATTATAAAAAAGAAGAATTATTTATCATAATCCTCCATAAAACTTTTATGTACTCCATCTTTTCGTATGCCAAGCACACAATTCAAATTAACATTATCCATAGATTTAAATATATTATAATCAATATCTGGATTTATTTCTCTAAGATTCTTAATAAGTTCTTTCATTTCTTTTCTCTTACTAATATGTTCATCACTTTTACTTACTCTATCAGTAAATTTACACGCACAATTAATAAAAGTTAAATCATTATATTTACACCAAGCAAGTACATTTGCTTCTTTTACCAAATAAAGTGGTCTAATAAGCTCTAGTCCTTCAAAGTTTTCACTATGTAACTTAGGAAGCATAGTTTTTATTTCACTTCCATAAAACATAGATAAAAGTGTTGTTTCAATTACATCATCAAAATGATGTCCTAAAGCAATTTTATTACAACCAAGTTCCTTAGCTCTATTATAAAGATATCCTCTTCTCATTCTAGCACACATATAACAAGGGCTTTTTTCATTTAAAATATTAGCAACATCAAATATATCGCTTTCAAACATCTCTAAATCTACATTTAATATTTTAGCATTTCTGAGTATCATTTGTTTATTTATTTCATTATAACCTGGATTCATACAAACATAACAAGCATCAAAATTAACTTTGCCATGTTTCTTTAATTCTTCCACACACTTAGCAAGCAAAAAGGAATCTTTACCACCAGAAATACAAACCATAACTTTATCGCCTTCGTTAATAAGTTTATAATCTTTAACAGCTTTTACAAACTTAGCCCATATCTCCTTTCTAAATCTTTTTATAATACTTTTTTCTATTTCTTTATATCTTTCCATTCAAAACATCTCCAAATAAGTTCCAAGGGGCATTCATCGGTGGATTACATTTAAAGTCCACAATCTCATCACGAACAGGATGTTTAAACTTTATCTCATAAGCCCACAAAGCAATTTGATTTCCCACTTTTGCCTTAGAATTATATTTTTGATCACCCCACAAAGCATACCCGCGAGATGAAAATTGTACTCTAATTTGATGTGATCTTCCAGTATCAAGTTTTATTCTAACCAAACTAAGTCCGTCTTTATAGCTTAATAATTTATAACTAAGTTTAGAATATTTTCCATTCTTATCCACAATAGTTCTATTTTCATTTTCTATTTTTAACAAATAATCTTCAAATACACCTTCATCTGGAACTTTACCTTCAACAACAGCTAAATAAGTTTTTTCAAATTCTTTAAGTCTTATCATATTACTTAGTCTTGATGCTGCCTTACTAGTTCTTGCAAACACCATAACACCACCAACAGGTCTATCAAGTCTATGCACAAGGCCCAAATAAACTTCACCAGGTTTATTATATTTTTCTTTAATATACTTTTTTAAGCTAGTAAGCAAATCTAAATCATTCGTATTATCTGCTTGCACAAGTACATTCTGAGGTTTTTCTACGACCAATAAATGATTATCTTCATAAATAATTTTATTCATCTTGCCATCTACCATAAATACCACATGGAAGTACTAAATCATTCTTGCTTATTGGAAGGCCAATTTCTCCAGCATCAACAATACCGCCATAAGTTTTACCAACAGTTAATTTTAAAATATTATGTAAAACAGTACTAGAAACACCTGTAGTATAAGCATTTATAAGGAAAAATAATGGTTTATCACTTAGAAGCAGAGTGCATCTACTAACAAGTTCTTCTAAGTTTTTTTCAAGTTTCCATACTTCACCACTTGGACCTCTTCCATATGATGGAGGATCCATAACAATAGCATCATACTTATTACCACGCCTTATTTCTCTTTCCACAAATTTTAAACAATCATCAACTAAAAATCTAATATAATTATTTTCTATTCCAGAAAGTTTTGCATTTTCTTTAGCCCATTCAACCATTCCACGTGCAGCATCAACATGAACAACAAGTTCTGCACCAGCTTTACTACATGCAACAGTTGCACCACCTGTGTAGCCAAATAAATTAAGAACTTTAATAGGTCTATTAGCATTTTTAATTTTATCCATCATAAAATCCCAATTGCAAGCTTGTTCAGGAAATAAACCAGTATGTTTAAAATTAGTTGGACTAACTTTAAACTTTAAATCTTTATAATTTACAGTCCAAAAATCAGGTAATTTTTTATTAAATTCCCAGTGTCCACCACCATCAACAAATCTATAATAAACTCCATCAACTTTTTTCCAAGCATTATCCATCTCAATTGGCCACATAGCAAGAGGTTCTGGTCTTCTAAGAACAATATTACCCCAACGTTCTAACTTTTCACCATTACCAGCATCCAAACATTCATAATCTTTCCATTCATTACTAATTCTCATAACTAACCACCCATCTCAGTCATTTCATGAATATTTTACCAAATTTATTATAAAAAGTCATTAAAAAAGCAATATTATTTTATCAAAAAACCTCACAAACCAAAGGTTCATGAGGATTAAAATCAAAATATCTACTAACGTTTACTAAATTGTGGAGCTCTTCTTGCTTTCTTAAGACCATATTTCTTACGTTCTTTAACTCTTGGATCTCTTGTAACAAATCCAGCATTTTTAAGAATATGTCTATAACTATCTTCTCTAGTTTGATCTGTATTAGCATCAAATGCTAAAAGTGCTCTAGTAATACCTAGACGGATTGCACCAGTTTGTCCAGAAAATCCACCACCAGTTACATTAACGTCAATGTCAAATCTGTTTTCATTACCTGTTGCAACTAATGGTTGTTTTAAATCCATAACTAGTGTTGCAAATGGCATATATTCATTAACATCAACACCATTAACAATAATATTACCAGTACCACCAACAAGTCTAACTCTCGCTACACTTCTTTTTCTTCTACCAGTTGCTGTCCATTCTTGTTTCTTAGCCATAATTCCTCCTATTTAACTTCCAAAGCCTTAGGCTTTTGAGCTTCATGTTTATGATCAGGTCCGCTATAAACAAACAATTTCTTACCCATAGCATTACCAAGTCTATTATGAGGAAGCATTCCTTTAACAGCTCTTTCAACCATTTCTTCTGGATAATTACTAATCATTTCTTTAGCAGTTCTTTCTCTAAGTCCTCCTGGGAATCCACTATGATTATAATATTTCTTATCTTCTAGCTTATTTCCAGTTAGAACAACCTTTTCAGCATTAACGATGATTACATAGTCACCACAATCAACATATGGAGTGTAAATAACTTTGTGTTTTCCACGTAAAACGTGAGCAGCTTTAGTAGCAATTCGACCTAAAGTTTGACCTTCAGCATCAATAACATACCAATTTCTTTCGATATTTTCTTTTTTTTGCATAAATGTTTTCATATATTAATCCTTTCATCATGTTTTCTGTTTAATTTTCCCACGACTAAACAAATCACATAAATAAAATGTACCGATTAAAATTATATGAAAAAAATGGCCAAAAGTCAAATGTTTTTGGTCATTTTTACTTTTTTTTGTTAATTTCATTAAAAAAAACAACATTTTACATTATAAATTCAATTTTTTTTAGATAAAGCCCATCTGCAGGCACAATACTTAATTTTTTATTTAATTTTTCATTTTCAAGCATATTTTGTATCACATTAATATCTACTTTACCTCTACCAACATCTATTAAAGCTCCAACTAAATGGCGCACCATATAACGATAAAATCCTGCACCAACAAATTTTAAAAGAACGATATCACCATATTTCTTAATATTAATTTTATAAATACATGTAGTATAATCAACTCTAAATCCACTTACAAAATTATGAAAATCATGAACACCAACAAACAACTTACTTGCTTTTCTCATTTTTCTTATATCCAAAGGATACCTACATTGAAAATAATAACCTTCATAATCTTTTCTATAGTTACCATTATTGATTTTATACACATAAGTCTTTTTCTTCACACTATGTCTTGCATGAAAATTATTCCCTACTTTTTTACAATTTTTTATTACTATTTCATTATTTAATATTTTATTTAATTCATAAACTTCTTTACTAGTAAACTTACCATCGTAATCAAAATGAGCACATTGACCTAAGGCATGAACACCAGCATCAGTTCTTCCACTTCCCTTTATAACTATTTCAGTAGCTAAAAGCTTACTTAAATCATCTTCCAAAGTTTTTTGCACACTTTTAACATCATTTTGCCTTTGAAAACCATGAAACTTTGTCCCATCATAACTAAACTTAATTAAATATCTCATGATTTAATCCTATAAATAGCTTTTAAAAGCTCATCTAATTCCTTATAATGGTTTATTTTTATACCTTTATTTTCACTTTTGTTAGAAAATTCCACTATCTTTGGCAAATCAATATTTTCACTCAAAACTTTATCAAACATATCACTTGTTTCATATATTATTTCTTTGCTTATAACATAAACTTTATCAACAAGATTAAAAAACAAATTACTATTTGTATCTACTAATACTATTTTTCTTCCATAACTAGATACTCTTTTAAATAATTTTTTAAAAAATTCAATATCCTTATTTGTTAGACCAATACTAAAATTATTCAAAATAATACATTTATCTTGAAGTTTACTAGCAAGAACTACTCTATTTTGATTACCATGACTTAAATCATCAAACTTACATTCCAAAGCACTTTCACTAAGACCAACCATTTTTAATGCATCACTTGCTCTATTTAAAACAATATCTTTAACAACTTTATCACTATAGTCTTCATTTTTGTAGTCATTACTGATTACACCAACAATATTTCCTTCTAAACTGCTTAATTCCATAAAGCCTCCAACAAGTTATCAACATCAAAATAAACTCTATCTAAAATATCATAATACATAAGTTGAATAGATAAATCAACGACAAATGGTACACCAAAGCCTAATTTTTTTAGTAATTTTTCATTCTTTAAAACCATTTCTTTATTACCTTCAAGAACCTTCATATCTTCATCATACACAATTATATAGTCACCAAATAAAGCATCCTCTATATTACTAGTAACACTCACATAATTAATATTTTGTTTATCTAATAAATCAAATATTTCTTCTTTCTCTTTATTACTTAATGAGCTCAAACTTTCATTAAATATTACCCTTTTACTTGGAAACATTTCTAAATTATTTTTTAGTTTTTCAAAGGGTAAAACATCAATTATTTGATATATCCCAAACTTAGACATAAACTTTTTATCAGCATTATTTGAAAGCACAACATAATTTACATTATCACTAAACTCCATATAAAACAATATCTCCTTCTTCCATACTTTTTTTCACATCGATAAGTCTTTGATTAGCACTTCCTCTAAACTTACAATTTAAACTCTTTTTGGCAAGTACAAATTTACCATCTACTAAAACATCAACATTTTTTAAAAGTTCTAACCTATCCTTATCACCAGCAAGTAAAGCTTCATAAGTAAAGCCTGTATAAGCCCAAACATTAAGTCCAATACTTTTAGCAAACTTAGCTATTTCCAAAGCTCCATTAGCTTGAAAAAATGGATCCCCACCAGATAATGTAATACCAGTTTGATATTTTAAATTTTTTAGTTTTTCACAAATATCTTTAGTATCGATTTCAAACCCACCAAACATATCATGAGTTTCAGGATTTTGGCATCCTTCACAGTTATGTAAACAACCTTGAAACCAAATAACCGTTCTAATACCAGAACCATCCAAAATACTATCAGGCTGAATATCTGCAGCAAGTCTAACTATCATTTTCTTCACTTCTTTCTTTATGTCTTTTAACTAGGGTTTTTATCTTAATAAAATGATGATTAACACCAGATTTACCTATTTTATAACCATTTTCAAGCGTTATTATATCTGCAAGTTCTTGCATGGAAACTTCAGGATACTTTACTCTTGCATCTGCAACAATTCGAGTATTTTCCTCAAGCAAATTAAACAAATCATGTGTCTTTAAATAATTAATATTTTCTAGTTGCATTTGCCCTGTTCTAAAAGTCTTTTCTTGATTAGCAATTTCACAATTATTTAATCTATTAACCATATTTTTATGATCTCTATATATTCTTATATCCTCAAAATAAAATAATGAATTAGTGGCTTTAAATCTTTTTATTAAATCACTTATATCTTCACTAGCCTTAATATATACCACAGTTTTATAACCTCTTTTAATAAGCTTAGCATTAAGTTTAAAATATATAAGTAAATTAAGAACTTGTTTAGCTAATCTTTCCTTAGTAAAAATAAATTCCAAATGATAACCACTTGTGCTTGGATTAGAAACATTCCCAACTGCAAGAAAAGCGCCTTCCAAAAAAGCTATTTTTTCTTCATCACTAACTAAATCATCAACTTCTATTTTTATTCCAACACTTATATCCTTTTTAATAAAATCTATTCTTTCTTTTATATTAAGAATATATATTTGTTTTACTTTAAATCTTTTTTGCAATCTTATAACAATACTTGGATTAACATCATATATTTCTTTTATTTCTTTATAAATTCTTCTAGCTATACTAGCATTTTCTAAGGTAATACTTATTTCTTCTTTATTAAACTTAGCAACACTATTTAAAAATGCCATTAACTCATATCTAGCTTCCATAGAATTTATATCATTTTTAGTTATTTCTTCTTTTAAACTCGTAGTAAACGTCATTTTCTTTTACCATCCATTAAGTATGAGAATAACAAATATCCAGTTTTGAGTGCATCATGTCTATACCAGCCGTCTTCAATAGTAAAAAGTTTATCAGAAATAACATAAATATTACTTTTATCAAGTTCATGTATATCCAAAATAACTGGATCTTTTTGTTCTTCGGTAGCATATTTATTAGCTAAATCACTATTAATAACTTCATTATTAGCAATAACAACATCTATACTACCTTTACCTAAATATTTTTCCAAATAATCAATATGATCTTTTACAGTAAAATCATCAGTTTCTCCAGGTTGAGTAAACAAATTACAAATATATACCTTATCAGCCTTAGCTTTATTAATTGTATGAACTAACTTTTTATTAATTAAATGTGGCACAATACTTGTAAGTAAACTACCAGATGAAAAAATAATCAAATCCGCTTCTTCAACTGCACGAATAACCTTAGGATTAACCTCAATTTCCTTATCATATTTAACTTCTACAATTTTATTTGCACATTCTGTAAGTTGATGTTCTCCACAAACTTTTTTACCACTCGAAGTAATACCAACCAAATTAACATTATCTTCAGTTAAAGGCAAAACATTACCCCTAACATCAAGTAACTTTTCCATAACAGGCATAGCATCAGCAAAACTACCTTTCAAATCCATTAGAGCAATTAAAAGCAGGTTTTTAACAGAATGAATTTTTAAAGATTTAGACTTGGTAAATCTATAGTTCATTAAATCAATTATATCTTGATTAGTATCAGCCATACTAAGCATAACTTTTGTAATATCACCAACTGCTGGAATATTAAGTTCCCTTCTAAGTAACCCTGTACTTCCCCCATTATCTGCAACAGAAACAACCGCAGTTATTTCTACGGGAAAAAGTTTAATACCTTTTAAAAGTTGAGAAAGACCACTTCCTCCACCAAATATAACAATTTTTTTCATAATTAATCACGTAATTACTATATCACAAATATTACAAAAATGGAATATTACTTCGTTTAACTCCTCCATTAACTTCATAACATTTATCAATAATCATAAAAGCACTAGGATCTATTTCTAAAATTCTTTTTTTTAAATTATAATAATCATTATTAGAAACGGCACACATAATCATAATTCCATTTTTATGTGAATATCCACCAGTACCAGGTATTGTAGTAAAGCCAGTTTGAAATTCTTCTAAAATTAATTTCTTTATTTTTCTAGTTTTTCTAGTGTAAATATAAAATAACTTACTATCAGAAATACCAAACATAATTTTATCAACAAAGAATGTTGAACAATACAAAATAATAAATGAATAAACACCTTTAGTAAACCCAAATACAAACATACCTGAAACAATAATTAAACCATTAGCAAATATCATTGCTTTTGATTCACTAACTTTACAATACTTATTAATAATTTGCATTATAATATCAGAACCACCCGCAGTAAATCCACTTCTATAAATAAACCCACTACTTACGCCATATAAAATTAATGCAAATAACAAAGTTAAATAAAAATCCTCAGTTATAAGATACTTACTTAAGAAAGTTGCCATAGGGAGAGAAATTGTAACCATTAATGGGTACAATAATGAACCCACAATATTTTTCTTTGTTGTACTCCATCCTAAAAATATATAACAAATAATAAGTAAAATCACATTGGCACATAACAAAAATATTGATGGTGTCCACCCAAATAATTTTTGCATAACAATAGCAATACCACTAAAACCAGATACAACTAAATCATTCGGAGTTAAAAACAAATTAAAACAAAGAGCATAAAAGAATAATCCAAAAACCAAAGAACATCCGTCAAATATAATTTCTTTATAATTTATCTTTTCCATTTCTTCAACCACTTTTCTATATTAATTATAAACGATTATTAACTTTTTAGCAATTATTAATATTAAAAAACATATATTGTTTTAGAGGTGAATTTAAAAATGAATGGTAATTTCTATCAAAATCCAACATTTCCTAGTCAAAGTTTTCAAACTCCACCAGGAAATATGTCAGTAACTGAGGTAAATAATAAATTGCCAGAAGAACAGAGTTATATAGAAAATATTCTAAGACTTAACAAAGGAAGAAAGATTAAAGCTTATGTTTCTTACCCAGACAGTAGCGCATGGCAAAACAAGGTATATGAAGGTATAATTGAAGAAGCAGGCAGAGATCATCTTATAATCAGAGATAACACAAATAATATTTGGTACTTAATTAGAATAATTTATTTAAACTATGTTGAGTTCATGGAACCAATTATCTATTCTCACAGTTTCTCAGAAAAAACATACTAAAAAAACAAACTATCGAGAAATTGTCAGTTATCGACATATTTTACTACATTTACTGGAATTTTTTGTCGATAACTCGACTTTTCAGCTATTTTAAAACCTCTGCAGCAATCAATTTTGCAGAGGTATTTTTTATTATTTCACTAAATTATAATATTCATTTTTTAACCAATCAGACAAATAAGTAACATAAGAAATTTCAGCAAGTTTATATGAAAAAATTTCTTGATATGTTTTATTACTATCATAAAATACACCATCAAATTTATCAATAAATTCAGATACAACATTATATAAATCTTTTCCAGAATCTTCCTTATCAATTTTTAACGTTAACATACCTTTTAAATTAGAGTATAAACTTGTATCACTTTTCAAATCCTGATTTAAATTCAAAATATCTTTTTTTGTAACTTCATGCTTATTTCTATAATCAGCTATAGAATTATGATATGTTTCATTATATTCAATTAATCCATAATAATATAAAGTAATATAACAACCTAAATTATTGAGCAAAGCTTCATAAGAGTCATTTTTTAATGTTATTCCTTTTAAATTACCACAAGTGACATTTTCCTTCGGTTTATCCATCGTTTTATCAAGATTATATTTCATTTCAGTTAAATTTAAATCATATATATCCCACAACTTTGATGTACCATCTATATTTTCATTTCTTTTATATTTTAAGTTCATAAAACACAACATTAAAAGCAATACTATCATCACAATTAACAAACATATTTGAATAACTTTAAAATTAACATTTTTCTTCACTCATTTTCACCTTTTCCTATTTATTTCTAAAATAATGATATCACAAAAAGATATAGATGACAACACTAAAAAAGACACAGCGTGCCTTTTACATATTCAAAAATAATATTTAAAGTTTTGTTTTTCTTTACCTAAACTTGTCTTAGGCCCATGTCCAGGATATATTTCTATATTATCTGGATACTTACTTATTAGTTCAAGACTTTTTACCATATCTTCTTCACTACCAGTTGGCAAATCACATCTACCAATTGTATGATAAAAGAGAAAATCACCAGTAAACATTACTTTTTCATTTGAAAAATAATAAGTCAAACTATCATCCGTATGTCCCGGTGTTTTAATTACTTCATAATCAAATAAACCACTTTTAACATTTTCTTTTAATCCAAAATATTCTTCAACCTTTTTTAAAGCTCCAACATGGTCAAAATGATGATGAGTAACAAGTATTTCCTTTATATTTTTATCTTTACAAGCGCTAATTATTCTTTCTGCTTCATCACCTGGATCAACAATAAAAGAATTATTTCCAATAGTTACAATATAACAATTTTCTTGCAAAGAACCAACAACTAATATATCTATCTTCATATTAATTAAAGTACTGAGTCCTTGAATAGAACCAGCCTCCACCTCCCGGATATCCTGGTGGCACGATACTATAAGCCATAAATGTATTATAACCTTCGTATTGATGTTTACTTACTTGAAAATGCAAATGTGTGCCAGTTGAACAGCTTTCCCAAGATCTAGTTTGTGTACCTCCGCCTTGTTTTCCAATTACAGTTTCCGAAGTTACTTTCTGAGATACTGAAACATTTAAAGTAAGCAAATGAGCATACAAAATAGTATAATATTGACCCTTAATAACGTATTGAATATAAACTTGATTACCACCACATACTTTTCTACCAGTTCTAGCCATGGTTTTTTTAGCATCAACAATGCCAACAACAACACCATTACCGATAGAATACACATTTGTACCTTCTGCATTACCACCTAAATCAACAGCTTTATGTATTTTAAGCTTGCCACTAATTGGGTCAATTCTTTGTCCAAATTTACTATTAACCCTACCTTTATTTAAAGGTTTAAGCCACGCATCATTACCAGCAATTCTAGAACAATCCTCTAAAGTTTGTTCACTTTTACAACCTATTTTATTATAATAGTCAACAAGTTGTTGTTTAGAATTAATCTCATCAACTAAGTCCATTCCAATTTCATTAAGACTTGCTAAATCATTTTGAAGAGATTGAATATTATTTTTATAGGTTTCTATATTAGCTTCCAAAGTTTTTTCATAATTAGCTAAATCAACTTGAGTTTGTTTATTAGTATTAATTAATTCCTCAAATTCAGTTAATTTTTCTTTATTATAATTTGATAACTCTTTAACAGCATCAATTCTCATGATTAAATCTGTCATTGATGAAGAACTAGTAACAAATTCGATATATGAATTATTGCTCATCATAACTTGATATGCTTCCATTAACTGATTAGTTTTATCTTCAAGTTCTTGTATCTTTACCTGAGTATCTTTAATTAATTGTTTAGCGTCTTCAATCTTTTGTCTTCCACTATCAATCTCTTTTTCTGCATTATTAATATCATTATTCTTAGATGCAATTTGGTTTTTAGTCAAATTCTTTTTATTATTATTAGCTCGTTGTTTAGCTTTTAAATCTGCAAGTTCTTGTTTTAACTCTCCAAAAGTATTTGCTTTTGCATATGTATCCGCTGGTTTAAATACAAAACAAGATACAAATATAAATATTGCTAAAATATATCTAACAAAATATCCACTTATTTTTTTTACACACATAGTTACACCTTCAAATACTTTCTAACAGCTTTAATACTGCCATACATACCAACCAAAGCACCAATTGCAACTACAATAAATGATACATAGAACACAAATGGATAAGGCTTAATAAGCATAATCATATTTGAAAATAATTTACCATGAAGTCTTGAATAAAGAATAACATATCCATAAATGGTAACACATATTGGAATAACAGAACCAATCAAGCCAATAATTAACCCTTCAAATAAGAAAGGTAGTTTAATAGAAATATTACTAGCACCAACTAGCCTCATAATTTCAATTTCACTTCTTCTACTAAATATTGTAAGTTTAATCGTATTACTAATTAAAAAACCTGTTACTAAAATTAAAGCTATTACAACAACTACAACAATTTTTTGAACAACATCAAATACAGATATTACTTGTTCAACCATACCTTCACCATACTTAACAGTATCAACTCCAGTTATGGCCTTAACATATTCACTTGTTTCGCTTAATTTTTTAACATTATTTACCTTCAAAACAAAAGAGTCTTTCAAAGGATTTTCATCCAAATAATCCAGAACTGTCTTAAATGAGTCATCATAATTACTCATTTCAAGCTTCCATTCATCTTTGCTTTTAAATTCCACTTCATCAATGTATTTATAACTTTTCAACTCAGTTTTAATATTTTCAATTTGGTCTTCAGTTACATCCTTTTTAAGATATGTAACAATTGTAAGTTCATCTTCAATTAACTTAGTTGCATTTTGAACATTAGCAGCAGCCACAATAGCAACAGCCACCAAAATAAGAGTAATTGTTGTACACATAATGGATGCAAAACTCAAAGAAAAATTTCTAACGACGCTCTTGAAAGCATCTCTTATACTTCTAAAAAATATTCTACATGCTCTCATTTGTCTTATAACTTCCTTTCGCATAATCATGAGTCAAAACACCATGATTAATAACTAGTACCCTTTTCTTCATTCTATTAACAATATCTTTATCATGAGTAGCCATAATTATAGTAGTTCCCAATTCCTTATTAATATTCTCAATAACTTTCATTATTTCTTTACTAGTTTCAGGGTCTAAATTTCCCGTTGGTTCATCACAAATTAATAATTTTGGTTCATTAACAATTGCTCTTGCAATACAAACTCTTTGTTGTTCCCCACCAGAAAGTTCCCCAGGAAAAGAACGTACTTTTTCTTTAAGCCCAACTCTTTCTAAAGCACTCAAAACCTGAGGCCTTATCTCAGAACCTTTCATACCAATACACTCCAAAGCAAATGCTACATTTTCATATACTGTTAGTCTAGGTAATAATTTAAAATCCTGGAATACAATACCAACTTTTCTTCTTAATTTATAAACTTTTCCATTTCTAAGTTTTCCAACATTTACCCCCCCAACAAAAACTGTACCACTTGTTGGTTTTTCTTCTCTATAAAGCATCTTAATAAATGTTGATTTACCACTTGCAGTTAGACCAATAACAAAAACAAATTCACCCTTAGCTACACTAACTGTCATATCTGCCACAGCAGTAATTCCATTTTTATAAGTTTTATTAACATTTTTTAATTCTATAAACTTCATATGGTCCTCCATCATAATTATACCATGATTTATGCATCAAATAAATGCCAAATTTATGTAATTTACATGGATTTAACTCATGTTTACTTGAAACAAGTACATAATTTTAATATAATAACTACATACGGAGATGATATTTTTTGAAAAAAAACGAATTTATCGAAGGTGCGTTGATAGCAACTATAGCTATAATTTTATCTAAAATACTCGGAGTACTTTATGTAATTCCATTTTATAATATAATCGGTGAAAATGGTGGTTCCTTATATGGTTATGCTTACAATATATACAATTTCTTTTTAATTATATCATCCGCAGGTATTCCCCTTGCTATAAGTAAAATCACCAGTGAATATAATACATTAGGCAAAATGAAAGAAAAAACTTACATGTTTAAATATTCACAAAAAATAATAAGAATATTCTCAATTGTATCATTTTGTATTTGTTTCTTCGGAGCAAATTTAATAGCAAATACTATAGTTGGTGATTTAACTGGAGGAAACACAGTATCAGATGTTGCATTTGTAATCAGATGTGTATCATTTGCCATTTTAGTTGTACCACTATTAAGTATTTTCAGAGGATACTTACAAGGCCATCACTACATTGCAGCACCATCAATTGGGCAAGTAATTGAACAATTTGTAAGGGTCCTAGTAATTATAGTTGGTTCTTACTTAGCACTAAAAGTATTTCACTTATCAACTGCACAAGCCGTAGGTATCGCTGTATTCGGAGCGTGTGCAGGAGCCTTAGTTTCATATCTTTACCTACTTATTAAAACAAATAAAGTAAAAAAAGATTTATTTGTTCCATACGAAGAAGTATCTAAAGATGAAAAGAAAACAATATTTAAAAAACTAATTGGCTATTGCATTCCATTTATTGTTATTAACGTTGCCAATAGTATTTATAATACTGTTGATATGATATTAGTTATTAAAGGATTAAATTGGATAGGTTACCCAGCCGCAGACATTGAAACAATATCCTCAGTATTTACCACCTGGGGAAGTAAACTTGTAAGTGTAGTAACAGCAATTGCAACGGGACTTGTAATAAGTTTAATCCCAACAATAGTTGAATCTTACACAAAAAAAGATATGAAAGAAGTAAATTCACAATTTAACAAAACACTTCAAGTACTTTTATATGTTATATTGCCACTTTCAATATTCTTAAGTATCTTTTCAAAAGAAGTATGGACAATATTTTATGGTGAAAGCTTCTATGGTCCATTAATATTTAAATATACAATATTACTTGCCATATTAGACTCAGCTTACATAATGATATGTAGTGCTCTTCAAGGCTTATCAAAAACCAAACTAATTTACATATCATGTGGAACTGGACTAATTACTAAAACAATATTAGATATCCCATTAATATTTTTATTTAATAAACTTGGTACATATCCATTCTACGGAGCAATACTTGCAACAACAATTGGTTATATATTATCATTAATAATCCCACTTTATACATTGCATCATAAATACAACTTTAGTTATAAAGAAACAGTTAAATCAATACCCAAACTTATATTAACAATAGCAATATTAATAGCAATATGTCTAATTATAAAGCCACTTATATTTAATCATATTACAGGCAAATTATATATGTTACTAGCTCTAGGATTTATAGGTCTTATTTGTTTAATACTTTATTATTTAATGAATAAAGACTTACTTAACAAACTCCTCGGAGATAGATTATTAAATAAATTTAAAAGAAAAAAATAATTTTAAAAAAAGACCATCTATAAATTATTTGTTTAATTTACTAATGGTCTTTTCATTTACTCTGTTATCCACAAACAATACAATGTTTCAGATAATTCAATATCTTCTGGTGTAAATGTATTAATAATTGTTGGTGCTGCATCAAATCTTGTATCTTTAGCATACATCATATCTGAGTTAATGGCACTTTGTGATATACAATCTATAGTAAATGGCTTGAAATCAACTTTTACACATTGTTTTAAACTTTTTCCAACCGCTTCTTCATAACTTTGATCTTTTGTATTAAAACTTATATTTAAAATTACCTCATCAGGCGTAAAATATTCTACTCCTTTTCCTTGTACAACTATTTCTATTTTTTAATCCTCCTCATATAATATTTAATTATTTTATTATAGTAAAATCAATTTAATAAGAATTTATGATTGAACATATTGATAAATAACATTATCAAAATTCTTATTTTTCAAATCTTCCTCTGTTATTAAAAATGTAGTAACTCCTTCTCCATATATCTGCGTTCCTAATTGTAATAACACTATATATTTATTAGATACTTTCCTTATATCTCCCTCATCCATTTGACAATCAGTATAAAATCCAAATATTTTATTAAGTTTTTCTCCATAAAAATGTGAATATGTTTTTTTTCCTTTTTCAAAATAATATCTATCACTAAATTTCTCATTGCAATTTTTAATATTGTTTATTCCAAAAGAATCCATTGTTTCTTCTTCTGACATAGTTACTTTTTTTCTTACTAAATCTTCAGCTGAAGGAACATAAATAACTTTTCCAAAGTCATACATTTTATCATTATAGAATAATGGGCTTATATAAAAATACAGCATTCCCTTTTTAGGTAATAGTTTATTTATATCATACTTTGACACTTCTTCCAAATTTATTTGTCCAACAAATATTAAATATTCTGGTATCTCTACATTTTCATTTACATCAACAGTATTTGAAAAAAACTTTGTTTCTCCAACTCGAAACTCATTTTTATTAATTAAATCAAATAATATAATATTTCTTTCATCATTTAATGTTGAATCAACATCTATTATATCAATTTTATTTTTTTCGTTTTCTAATTTGTTTAAAATTGTTGAAATTTTTTGCTTTTCTTGCGTTTTTTTTAATTTTTTATATTTTTCATAAACAGATAGCTTTTTTAATTTGTTATTTCTAATCATTAATATAATATCTAAATATAAATCAAAACTATAAAAATCATAATTTCTATATCTAACACAAAATGTTTCACTTTTTTCATTATCATAAACGTATTGCATTTTTTCAAAAGCACCATTTAATTCATTCACTAAATCATTAAAAAAATCTATATGAACTATTTTTTTATCACTTGAATTACTTTTGTATTCAACATTTCCATTTTCTTTAATAGTAGTTATTTCATAACCCTCACCAGTTGATTTATATAAGACTATATTATTATTCATTTAAATTTCATTCCTTTCTTACTTATTAAATGGTTATTTTAAAATCAGCGTAAAGATAAATCATAATTTTTAGATCAGTTTAATTCGAATCAATCCTCTTCATAATGTTTTCAAATGAATTTTCTTCAGCAGAAACGGGACAACTAATTTCATTAATAATTATTTTATCTAATAATTCAACTGGACATACATCACTTCTTTTTCCATTATTATAATGATTACATAATTCACATTGACAATCAACTATTTTAATCTCGCCCTCATGATAAGTAAATTTATCGGTTCTAAACATTTCTTTTTTAATTCTATTAAGCATTTCTACAATATATTCTTTTTCTTCTAGACAAATGTATCCCGATGCAGAATATTTATCATTTCTATTCCTTAATTTTGCAACAACACTTCCATCTAGTTTTTCTTCATTTTTCCAATACTGTTTATCAATATCCATAGTTAAAGAAATAAAATTATCATCACAAATAAATTCCTCTAAATTAATAATAGCAAAGTGTATAGGATTTTCGTATTTTTCTTTATTATCTAAATATTCATAAAACTCATCATATAGAAATTTTTTTCTTCCACAAAATAGAAAATCATCATCTGATTCAAATTCATGATTTGAGATATAATCTTCAACAACACTAACAAAATTAATTTCAAAATCTTCTGAACTATGATTAATACCAAGTAATTTTTCTCTTATATCTTTTCTTTTTAATCTATTTATTTCCATCATAACTGCAACCACTTTAATTAACATTTTTCATTTTATCTGATATTTTATCACTTATTTTACTTAATAATACCTTATATCTTTCTTTACCAATCTTATTTATTAACTCTTGTTCTTTATCTCTATCACCATTTACTGCATTCCAAACATTATATTCTTCTTCAGTTAATATCTTTTTTAAATCGTTATCTACTTCTTTAATTAGTGTTTCATATTGTTCGCCAATTTTTTCTCTCGAACTTTTAAACGTTTCAATAATTCTTTTGGTTTCTTCTTCATTCATAATTTTTCCTTCTTTCTTAAACAATTTATTGTATATTTCCTAATATAATTCCTATTAACTCTTCAATATTTTGAGTATAAACCATCATAGCTTCTAAATAATCTTCATTAGTTCCATTGTTTCCCTCTATATCACTTATTTCCTTGCTTTTTAAAAATTCAAAGCTAATTCCATGTTCTGTTGCAAATTTAATTAAAAAAGCTAATATTAACTTTTGTTTTTCAACTATTTCATTGTTTTTTTGACTAATATCTAGTTTAACAAATTCATCCATAAAAGATGCAAAAACTTTTTGCTTATCTTCCATTATCTTGAAGCACCTCCATTAGATAGTTGTTGAGTCATTTGCTTTTGATATAAAGAACTCATACTTTGAAGTTTCTTTTTCATGTTAGTGTATTCCGGCGGCAAAGTAACTACAGGTTTTTCGTACATTTTATCAGCCATATAAGTTTCATTATCTTTTATCATTTCACGATCATTTTTTGCCCGTTCATGTAATTGATCAACTTTTAGTTCATCTTTCCAATCTTGTCTATCAACGGGTTTCTTTTGTATTTCATGCATCTCTTCACTTGCTTTTTTCTCATCAGCTTTTAATCTTTCGTTTTCAGCATTTAGTCCATGAGTTTCATTACTAATTCGTATCTGTTCCTGTTCAAGTCTTTGATTTCCATCTAATATATCACCATAAGTTTTAACAGCTTCAGTTGCATAATCAACCTTACTTTGAAGACTATCTTGTTCTTGTTTAAGGTCTACTCTATTTTCTTTTTCTTCTTTTATTGCTTGTGTTAATAATGTTTTTAAGTTTTCTAATCTTTTATTTATTTTTTGTAATCTTCCATCTTTTCCATCAAAACCATAAGTAGTTTTCAAGATATCACTTATTTGGTCTAAGTCTAGCAACAAATGCGAAGAATGTCGTAGTTTTTCTAAATTTTCTTTAGTTATAGACATAGTTTTAGGTGGCAAAGCTTTCCTAATCTGAGCAACTTCACTTCTAATTTCTTTTGATAAATTATCCATCGGAGTTAATGCTAATATTGTAGTAAGTTCACTTAAAGCCACCTCTAATTTATCGTTATTCTCTAATTCAAACTCTGAAAGTCTATTTATTTTTTCCTCTTTTTCCTTATGTTCTCTTCTTATTGGGTCTTGTATTCTTTCTTCTGTAGTCTGTTTTTCAACAAAAGGTATTCTATGTTTTTCATATTCAGCTTCATAAGCCATTCTCTCAAAGTTTTTACATGAGGATTTAAATGTTTCTTTATCTCGTTTATCAGTTATTGAACTACTTACTTCTCTACACTGTTTTCCTGCAATTTTCATTTGTTTTGAAAATTCATCTCGCATTTTAGAAAAACTTTCAGCTAGTTCTTCTCTTATAGAACTTATTTGGTCCGCAGCCTTTCTAGCACTTTTATTTTCTTGCTTAGCTTCATTATCCATACTAGGAAATTTTCTCATTTTTTCTCGCAATTCTTGCACTTTTTTAATATTTTCAAAAATCTCAGAAATACCTCGTAGTGTAACTTTTAAACTTCCCATTTGTTTCGGAGGTTTCGACCAAAGTATAACAGTATCAACTTTTTCTATGCTCTTTCTAAGTTCTATAGAATAATCAACTAAACTATCATATTTATTATTCATTAGTTATCAACCTTTCTCTTAATGCATCAATTACTTGCATTACTTCAGTATCTTCTACTTCATCAAATACTATTTCTTCATTTTCTTGAGAAACACGATTAACATATAACACAATTTTTCCATTTTCTAATTGTTTTCCATCCGTATAAACAATGAAATTTCCACTATCAATAGCAATATAAGAAATAATTTCATATTCTTTGCCATTGATTATTACTTTATTATCTTTTCTCTCTTCTTCCATATGATTTCTCCTTTTTATGACCATTCAAAATTACAAGTAACATTTGAAAAATCTTTATTTAACAAATCTTTTCTTGATATTAACACATAAAAGCTAGAGGCGTTACCCAAATCAAACATTTCACTTAAATTTGATCCAATAAAAATTAAGCATTCTTCTTTATCATAATAATCAATATATGGGTCATTTATAAAAGCCGCATAAGCCCCTACATGTGAAGCAAAACCACTACCATCATCTAATTTATCTTGTAAATCATAATAATCTATACCAAATAATTTTTCCAAATCACTTGGATAATTTATTTTTACATCAAATTTTTCTTCAAATAAATCTAACAATAAATTTACAGCTTTATTATCTCCCATATTATATGGCATGCTCATTTTCCCTTTATTAAACTCTATTTTTATTGGACCACTTACTAAAAATGTTTCTAATTTCACATCAGGTAGTATTGTTTGGTATTCTAAATCTTCTTCAAAAAGCTTTATTTCAAAGCTACCTTCTGCTATTTCAAAGTCAAAAAGATCATCTTCATTTGTTGTAACAAACAATTCTAAAATTCCTTTTGGATAACCTTCTAAATCTAACTTTGTCAAATTCACTTGCATGAATAAAGCCATTGGATTTCCATACTTATCTTTTGGATACTCTTCTCCCACAGGTAAATAGGGTTTTCCTCCAATCTTGTCGTCTAATATAGTTGGAAATTCAAAAGCATAATTTATAAAACAACATTCCTTCTCAGTTCTTTTTTTATACTCGTCAATAATTTCTCTTATTTTTCCATCCATTTTTACTTCTTCCTTTTACTTTATACAATTTTTAAATAAATATCCCGATAATAATGATAATAATGGTTACAATCAATAATGCAACTAATTCCTTTGGAATCAAATCTTTATACTTTTCATATTCTTTTTTAATTATTCTGCGATAATCTAAATTATTAACTTTTTTACCTATCAAAATTTCACTAGAACTTACAAATGAATCTATATCGTCTTTATAAATTCTTTCATTATTTGTTGAATCATACCCAACGTATTTTTTACTAGGTATTATTGGCTCATAATAGTTATCTAGTTTAGATGAAGCAATCATACTACCAATTAGATAAGCAATGAATAAAACAATTAACGGATAAACAACAAAACCCTTAAAAATTATATTATTAACATATGGAACAAATAATAATAAAGCTGCCATAACCATACCAGGTATTAACCCAGTAGCAAAGGTAATCGTATTCATAATTTTGTTTTTATTTTTAATTATATCATCATATTTCTCTGGAGCATTAAGTATTTTGTTTTTTATAAACTTATATACATCATCTAGTTTAGGATCTTCACTTTTTAAGTTTAATTCTATAGATAATTTATTTTCATTAATATGCATTTGAATTGATTGAGTATAATAACTTCTACTTCTATTTGGTTCGGGATTCATGACAGTATAATTTAATGAATAATAAACGTCCATAGTCTTTATTTCATTTATTCTACTATAAAATATACCCATAAAACTATCATAGTTATCAAAAGTAATATTTGTATTATCATAAAAATCAACAATCACTTTTATTTTACTACCTTCATCCTTAAAAGTATAGCTTTGATAAGAACTATCTAACATTCTATTTTTCATTTCTTCTTGCTCAGAAACTCTAAGATACTTTTTTAATGTTTCTCCCATCAATTGAAATATTTGTGCCAAATCATCACTACTTATTATTTTATTTTCAGCTTTAATTGTATCGTTATACATTTTTTTACCTCCGTCCACTATAATTTATTCCTTGGTACAGAATATAGTATTTTGCACTCTAAACTTTTTTAAAATCTCATTTATAACATTTTCTATATTATCCATACTAGAATCCGCATAATTAGATTTGCGAATAAAAACAATATTATATGGTTTAAAAGATATTTTAAATAAATTTTCATGTTCTTTTGTAGCCATATCTCTTCCTCTTCTAAACGATAAATCTAAAGTTATTACCACACTTTCTACATTTTTAAGATGTCCAGAATTAGCCGCTTCAACTAAAGAATCGTATGTTTTGCATGACAGACTTGAAAAAACGTCTTTTTCTCTAATGGCAACTTCGTATTTAGAACTAAATGATTTTTTATATAGAAAATCTTTATATTCAGATTTTAAAATTCGGTTTTTTTCTTCATCTTCTTCACACATTTTAATTAATTGAACATAGTAAGAATAGCAGTATTTAGCTAAAAACAAAATGTTTTGTACTTCAGGAACAGAATTAGAATAATCATACTCTCTACTAATTTCTATTTCTTTTTCTTCTAGTTGATCCATAAATACCTCCTAAGTAATCAAGAACATTACTATTCTACAAACATTATACAAAAGATGTCTTGTAAAATCAATACAAAACATCCTTTGTCTGTCAAAATGTTGATAGAGGTGTCTCATGGATATATCAAGATTAAAAGAAATACGCGAAGATAAAGATTTAAAACAAATAGATGTTGCTAAAGCATTAGGTATAAAACAACAACAATATAGTGAATATGAAATTGGTAAAAGATTAATTCCAATTAATTATCTATATGACTTAGCTGAATTTTATAACACTTCACTAGACTACTTAGTGGGAAGAACTGATGAAAGGAAGCCATATAAAAAGTCAATATTAACTAATGTTAAATTAATTAAAAAAAACAACTAATTTCTTAGTTATTTCTTATGTTCATGATGAGAATGTCCTTTTACTCCATACTTATTAGTTATTGGATCTTTAAATATAAAGTTTTCAAATGGCATTAATGTAAGTACCATATAAAATCCAAATATAATAAATAATAATATTACTGCAAAATAAGTAATAAAGAAATTAGTTGGATCCAAAAGAATTAAATATTTAAATAACAAATTACTAACAATAATAGCTATATAAAATATTATTATATCAATTGGTAACATAGTTTTCTTAGTAAATATTTGATATGTGTAAAAAAGTACGGGTATAATAATTATTATTGCAAGTAAACTAACGGTCTTAGCTACAAAATAATTAGGTTCTAAGCCATATTTTGCTCCGTCATATAACATCCATATAAAACTTGGAGTCAAAGCTATTTTAATATGCTCCCATGTACTTTCATTAACCGCAGCAAATATTGAAACAAAACTTTTATGTCCACTCCACTCATACATAAAATGAAGTAAAGTTCCAAATATAGAAACAAATAATATTCCAACTATAGTATCCATTTAATTATCAATTCTCCCTTCAATTTAAAATTTAATATACCATTTTTAAGAATTTTGCTAGTCTATTTTTAAAAACCCTCATTTCTGAGAGCTTTTTTATTTTATTGAAACATTTTTTTAGCAGTTCTAAGCATTTGAGCAGTATAACCATACTCATTATCATACCAAGCTAGTACTTTAACAAGTTGAGAACCATCAGCTTCCACAATGCTTGTAGAAAGGCCATCAACTATTGCCCCAACCTTTTTGCCTAGACAATCACTTGAAACAATTGGATCCATTGTAAATTTAATTGTTTCATTTTGATTTTCACTAAATAATTTATTAATTTCTTCTACATTTGTATTTCTATTTAGTTCTAAAGTTAAATCTAGAGCAGAACCATCCGCAGTTGGAACCCTTAAAGCATTACCATCAAGCTTACCAAGAAGTTCAGGAATAACCAAACCAATAGCTTTTGCTGCTCCTGTACTAGATGGAACAATATTTTGAGCACATGCTCTACCACGTCTTGATTTAATACCTTTTTTATGAGCTATATCAAGTGTTGCTTGATCATTTGTATAAGCATGAACAGTTGTCATAAATCCTTTTTTAATACCAATATTTTTTTGCAAAATATTAAGAACTGGAGCTAAACAATTTGTTGTACAACTTGCTGCACTAACAATAACATCATCATTTGTTAAAATGCTATCATTAACATTATAAACAACTGTCTTCATTTCACCTTTACCTGGAGCACTAATTAATACTTTTTTAGCACCAGCAGTAATATGTTTCATTGCATCTTCTTTTTGAGTAAACTTACCAGTACATTCAAGAACTAAATCAACTCCAAGTTCCCCCCAAGGTAAATTAGCTGGGTCAGTTTCACTATAAACTTTAATTCTCTTAACACCTGCAACTACTATTTCATTACCTTCTGCTTTAATTTCATCTTCATGAAATGAACCATGCACTGTATCATATTTAACTAAATATGCTAAATCCTCCGCACTTGTTAAATCATTAATAGCTACAATATCAAAATCTGTTTGTGTAACTATTTGTCTAAAGGCTAGTCTGCCTATTCTACCAAAACCATTAATTGCTACTTTAATCATTATATCTTCCTCCTATAAATTCACGCAATATTGATTCATCATTAACATATTCTCCCGGTATGGGAAAGAATTGTTTCAAAAAATCCACTAATCTTCTAGCTTCTTCGTAATAAATGCTATCCACACTTACTGACAAAAGAAGTGGCTCAACATAAACCTTCAAAACCCCAACCTCATATGGAAGTGCTGTATTAACTATTGAATTAGCTTGATGTATATATGGAAATATATATTTTTCTTCTCCATTTCTAACACTTTGCCAATTATCAATAGTTTTTATAACATCATATCCACGTGTTCTATTATCCCTGACTATTCTTCTAAGTAATCTTAAATCTAATGTTGACACATAATTATATTTATCTATACTTAAAGGAATAAATGGACTTAAATAAATTTTATATTTAAACTTTTTATCAATTTCCTTAGTAAGTTCATCATTTAAAGCATGCAACCCTTCAATTAAGAAAATACTTTTATTAGTCATTTTAACTTCACCCTTATAGTATTCTCTAAGTCCAGTCATAAAATTATATTTAGGTAATTTAATACTTTCACCAGCAAGTAGCTTACCTAAGTTTTCATTAAATAATTTAACATCCAAAGCTTCTAAACATTCAAAATCAAATTTACCATTTTCATCTTTCGGAGTATCATCTCTATTAACAAAATAATCATCTAAACTTATGTTTATTGGATTATAACCCAAAGTTTCGAAATATGATGCTAACCTACTTGTTGTTGTTGTCTTTCCACTTGATGATGGACCTGCAATAAGTATAAACTTAATATCTTTATTCCTCTCAATTTCTTTAGCAACTTCTGCAATATTTAAATTAAACATAAGCTCACTTGATTTAATAAAATTAATTATTTTGCCAGTTCCAACATCTTTATTTAAATCCGTGACATATGGCATATTTAAGTTTTCAAGCCATTTTTTTCCACTTGCAAAACTTTCAATAATTTTATCATAATGAACATACTCAGGAACATTACCATGACTTCGGGTTGTTGGAAACAAAAGTATTACCTTATTATTTCCTAAATAAACAAGCTCAAACTTATTTAAAGCCCCGGTACTATAAGGCATTAATGAATAAAAATAATTAAGTTTATTCTTAAGTTTATACAAATTAACAACCTTATCACTTATATTTTGGATATTATTTGCTTTTTCATACTCATTTTTATCTTTATAATACTTAATTGCATCTTTCGGAGAAACATTTAACTTAGTTATTATTTCATCATCATTAATTATTTTACACATTTTCTCCTTAATAAAGGAAATATCTTCTTGTGTAAGTATTCGTGGACCTTCAATAATTCCTAACATACCTCTTGGAACACTATGTTCAAACGAAACATCAAAACCATTAAAAACTTCTTGTAAAGCAACTAAAAACAAAAACTTTAGACCTGCTTTATAAATCCTATTACCAATTAAATCATCAGTATTTATAAAATCAATTTTTACTTCTTCAAGTATTTTATTATCTAAAGAAAATACTTCGTTATTTATCTTATAACCAACAATATTTTCCATATCAAAATCTTTACTAGCATCATAAAACAAAGTACCTTTTTTGTACTCGTGAACAGTATTATCATTAAATGTAACTTTAACTATATCCATCTAATCTCCCTCTATTCTTATTAATTATATCAATTTTTTTACTATTTGTGAATAAAAAATAACATATTTTACTATTATTTATGTAGGTGATATATTTTGAACATAATTCCAACAGTAATTACAAAGAGTAACAATAAAGAATATGCATATGATTTATATTCTAGACTTCTTCAAGACAGAATTATATTTTTAACTGGTGAAATTGATGATGCTATGTCTAATATTATTATAAGTGAGCTTCTTTATTTAGATAATATTAATCATGAAAATATATATTTGTATATAAACTCTCCGGGTGGTGCCATAACTTCTGGAATGGGAATTTACGACACAATGAGATTTATTGAAAGCAAAGTTATAACCATCGGAGTCGGTATGTGTGCTAGCATGGCAGCATTTTTACTTTCAAGCGGAGACGAAAGATATGTACTTCCAAATGCTGAAGTCATGATCCATCAACCACTCGGAGGTGCTCAAGGTCAAGCAACAGACATTAAAATAGCAGCTGAACGCATAATTAAATTAAAAGAAAAATTAAACAAAATTTTAGCTAACAATACTCATCAACCACTAGAAAAAATATATGAAGACACAGAAAGAGATAATTTCCTAAGTGCTACCGAAGCCAAAGAATATGGACTAATTGATGATATCATAAAAAAGAATGAATTCTAATTCATTCTAATTATAACTTCTCCATCTTCAGAATACAAAAATTTTTCTTTTGCATATCTTAGAACATAATCATCATCTTGAAGTTTAGTAACTTCACTAATTAATTTTTCTTCTTCACTTAGTAAATTATTATATTTTTTATTTAAACTTGTAATCTTACTTTTATTTTCCATAATTTTAGTCCAATCTCCTGCAACAGAACTAACCAAAGAAATAATAAGCAGAATAATCACGGCAGATATTACAAAAAGCCGTTTTTTTTCTTTTTTTGTTTTCTTCATACCGGATCCTCCTCATTCTTCACCCAGATTATACAAAAAAAATTCAAAAATATAAACTATTATTTTTGAAATTTAATTTTTTTGACACAATTTTTACATTTACTATACATTTTTAGCATAAAGAAAAAGCCTAAAACAACTACCATTACAAAATATGGATGAATAATTCCAAAATTAATTTTATACATTAAATAAATATATAAAATAACCATATCTATAACAAAAACAAGTGTTACCAACAACTTAATAACATTATTTTTATTACTAAGCATAAATCTATTAAATCTTGCAAACAAATAAAATACTATTCCATAAACAAAAGATACTAAGAAAGAAAGTACTTGTACATAACTATTCATTTAAATAATTTACTTATAATACTATCTTCTTTATTTTTAGTTTTACCATCAATATACATAAATGAATTAATCTTTCCTTTTATCTTTACATTTCCATCAATAGTATCAAGTTTTAAAAGTTCAAGACTACTACCAAGTATTCTTAAATTTCCCATTACAGTTTCCATTAAAAATTCCTCATCATCAAAACTTACTATTTTATTAACTCCATTTAAACTTATACTACTTCTGTCAACAATTTTTACTTCTTGAGTACCATAAGTATTATCCATATTATCACCAATTAATTATATGAAAAAAACAGATAATTTATAACTATCTGTTTGATACACGTCTTTGAAAAGAAACGCCTAACCATTCTGCCATTGGATCTTCTGGATCTAAACTTTCTAAATACATCTTTTTATCAGCTAGTTTTTTTGCTACAGAATTATTTATTTCTTTTCTTTTATATAATTCTAAAGCTGCTTCTAGATCAGCAATTGCCAGTTCATCAGAAATCCAAGGTAAAACAATATCATCTTTTTCAAGAAATTCATAACATTTTAATTGCGGAAAATATATAACTCCAGTTGCATTGAATTTTTGATATTTAGCCTTAAACATTGCTAAACTATCTACACCAATAAACTCAGCTAAAGATTTATTACTAAGTACATCTTGTAGTGAATACTTTAAACCTACATAAATTTCTTGTTTATAAGTTGTTTCTCCATCATAACTAAATACTTTAGCACCAATTAAAGTGTTATTCCCTTCGGAATCTTTACCATAAACGTATTCTATATTATATAACATAAATTCGACTCCTTTCAAGTAGTGTTCTTTGATTATATCACATATTTATTATATGTCAAGAAAAAAAAGAAGCTTTTATTCAGCTTCTTCTTCAATTTTTTTACTATATGCATCAAGAATAACTTTTTCAAGTTTATCTCTTGTTTCTTTATTTGTTGGGAATACAACATTTTCTTCTTTACCATCCTTATTGATTCTTCCTGGCATAGAAACAAACATCCTTGAATTACCATCAATAATCTTAGCTCCACGAATTGCTAAGCAATCATCCAAAGTAAAATCAACAAAAGCTTTTAATCTTGAGCCTTCTTTTTCTCTCCTATAAATTTCTAGTTTTGTAATTTCCATAACATTACCTCCTTATGATGTATTACATAATTTTATTTTAAAGCATAATTAAATTTTTTGCAATATATTTTTTTATTTTATAAATATTTTATTTTGACATCACCAGTTATTACATCCCTATAACAAAAACTTTTTTCTTCTCCATTAACCAAAATCGTAAACAAATTTGGATAAATTTTATAAAGTATGCCCTCCAGTCTACTAACTCTATTACGCATACCATAAACAGAAACCATTACTTTACTATTAAGCTTTTTACTTATTTCTTCTTTAACTAAATTAATATTCATTATTCCCCCTTATCTAGGATAACCTACATACATAAGCCCATTACATATAAGTCCACCCATACCATCTTCTTTATATTTTGTTTTATCGAGTAACTTTTTTAAATCTATTTCTTTATTTCTCTCAGTTAGTGCAACAGTACTAGCAATAATCGCTGGATCTAAGGCATGTATATTAACTCTCTTTGGACTTGATGCAAAATTAGCACCAGCCTTAATTAATTCTTCATAATCACTTTGACAAGCTCCAGCAATTATAACTAATTTCTCATGACTTTTTTCATAATTTCTTGCTGCCTTAACTGCTTTAACAAAATATGCTGAATTCTTATAATTTTTAATATCTTTAGCGTCACCTTTTTTTCTATAATAAGCATCGTGTCCAGTAATAACCACAATATCTGGTCTAAATTCTTTTAATAACGTAGGTAACTGCTCATAAACATTCTTTTCATTTATTTTTTTACCAACAGCCATTATGCCATTTCTTTTATAAAACTTTAGGCATCTTGCAAGATATTCTTCATCAGAATCTATATGCAGTGCTTTCGCAGGCAAATAAAAGAACTCACCTCGGTCTAAATTATCATCAAGTAAATCAATATCATCAATTACATCATCTTCATGAATGTTTTCTTCTTTTCTTAAATCTAAAGCTTCAGCATCAGCTACTAATCTAACTTCAACACCTTTTAGATAGTATATTCCATCTTTTATATTAATAACTCTAAATACAGTATCATTACCATAACTATTTCTAGTTACATAATCACCTTTTTCTATATTCAAAATAATTATCACCAATAAAGTATATGAAAATTATCAAAAAAAAATTACCCTTATAGGGTAACACTTTTATAGATATCTGCAAGTATTTCTTCACTTAAGCATTCTGCTCTAACACTTAAATCCAAGTCATATTTATTTAACACCTGCAAGACCATATCTAAATCATATAAACCATTTAAATTGTTTCTTAAATTCTTTCTTTTTTGTCTAAATGCATTTTTCAAAAACTTAAAGTAACCATCAGCACCTACATCTAGCTTATCTTTTCGTGGCACAAAACTTACAACACTACTTTCAACCTTAGGTACTGGAGAAAAAGCATATTTAGATACATCACAAACTTTACTAATATTAAAGTAATATTTAAGTACTAAAGTAATATAGCCATAATCTTTTGTACCAGCTTCAGCCATAAATCTATCAGCTACTTCTTTTTGTATCATAATAGTAAATTTACTAAACTCAAGATTTTCATCAATAATATGTTCAATAATTGGTGTAGTTATATAGTAAGGAAGATTACCAACTAAATATAAATTATCATATTTAATATTTTTTATATCTTCCTTTATATCACTTTTTAAAAAATCCCCATATATTATATGTAATTTATCATCTTCTAATTTACTTAATATATTACTTAAATCTCTATCAAGTTCGTAAGCAATTACATTACAACCTTTATTCTTAAGCTTACTTGTAAGAGCACCCCTTCCAGGCCCTATTTCAACAATTAAATCATCTTCACATGCTGAAACTTCATCAATAATTTTATTGATTACATTGTTATCAATTAAAAAATTTTGTCCTAAACTTTTCTTTGCCTTCATAAAAAAATTCGGGTAGGGTTTTATTCCCACCCGCTCCTTAAAACATCATATGTTATTTTACTTCTTCCAATATATTTAGAAGCATATTCTTCACTTGGTGTAAGCAAATCAAGTGCATAGCCGCCAACACCACGATCCAAAACTATAGCAAATTGTTCTCCTTCACCAACTCTATCACTTTTAAATCTAATAATTGAACCACAAGCTATATTTTTACTTGAAGCCACAATTTTAACTTCTCCATATTCATAATCCTTATAAGTTGTTGTACCATCTTTAATATTATATTTTGGCATACAACCAAGTGTGCCATTACATAACGGACAATTATAAGCATAACCAGTCAAATCTCCAGTATATGTAGCAACTGGTGTATATTTTATTGTATCTTCAACTTCAATTATTTTCATAGCCATCGTAGTTAAATTAACTGTTTTATTAACATTATTATTTTCAACTGTAGCAATTTTTGTATCAGAACTACTTTTAGCAATTATAAACATAAATATAACAATTGACATTCTAATAAAGTAATTTACTACTTTCATATAAATATCCACTCCTTCTTGGATAACTAAATTATAACATTAATAACCCAATAAAGCAATTGACAATATTTTACATATTTATTTGTAATATTAATAACAGATGATATAGTACTAGTAACTTTAAATTAGTCAAAAAAAGATAAAGTTAAAATTAATCTAACTTCATCTTTTTATACATATCCGTAACGTTTTTATTAGTTTGAACAGCAAGTTCTTCTAAAGAAATATCATACAAATTAGCTACAAATTTAGCTACTTCTAGCACATGTCCAGGATTATTTTGTTTTCCTCTAAATGGTTCTGGAGCAAGATATGGACTATCAGTTTCTAAAACAATATGCTCAAGTCCAACTTCTTTAATAACATCTTTTATCTTAGCATTTTTAAAAGTTATAACCCCATTAACACCAAGCATATATCCCATTTTAATATATATTCTAGCAGTTTCTAAACTTCCAGAAAAAGAATGAATAACACCTTTACAATTAAATTTTTTGAGAGAATTAATTGTATCTTCTGTAGCATCTCTTGAATGCACAATAACAGGTATATCATATTTTTCAGCTAAAGAAAGTTGCATTTCAAATAATTTAATTTGTTCATCTTTATTTTCTTTTGTATAGTGATAATCTAAACCAATTTCACCAATAGCAACAATTTTTTTATTATCTAAATTATCTTCTATAAATTTGACATCTTCTTGTGTTACACCATCAACATCCTCCGGATGAATACCAATTGCTCCATACATATATGGATATTTTTCTACAAGCTTAAGTACTTCTTTATTAGATTTATCATTACTACCATTATTAATAACATATTTTATATGATTATTACTTGCATTTTCTAAAACTTCATCTATATTTTCATAATCAGATTTAAATACATGACAATGTGTATCAACAAAATAATTATTCATTTATTTCAATCCTATTAAATAATATTTCAGGTTTATTTAATGTAATTCCACATTCTAAATTACCAAATTCACTTATACTTTCAATGCTTCTTTCATTTGTATTAAGTTCATTTAATATTTTTTCACTTGTTACATTAATAAATGGTTCAAGAAGTATAGCACATACTCTGATACTTTCTAAAATATTATATAAAACAGTTTTTAATCTATCTTGTTTAGTCTCATCTTTAGCAAGTATCCATGGTGTAGTTTCATCAATATATTTATTACATCTTTTTAAAACTTCAAATATTTCTTCTAAAGCTTCATTAACTTTTAAGCCATCCATTTTTTCATCAACTTTTGCTTTTAAACTTGTAACAGCACTAATTAAGTCATTATCAATTTCTTCATTAACTTTTGAATTTTCAACCACACCATCAAAATATTTATGACTCATGCTTATTGTTCTATTAACTAAATTTCCTAAGTTATTTACCAAATCTGCATTTGTTCTATTAATCAAAGCTTCTTCAGAGAAAGCACCATCACTTCCAAAAGAAACTTCCCTTAAAGCAAAATATCTAACTGCATCAACGCCATAAGCATCAATATATTCTCTTGGGTCTTTATAATTGCCTAGTGACTTAGAAATCTTACCACCATTTATAACAAGCCATCCATGACCAAATACTTGTTTTGGAAGTGGTAA
Source organism: uncultured Bacilli bacterium (assembly GCA_934101495.1). Taxonomy (GTDB): domain Bacteria; phylum Bacillota_I; class Bacilli_A; order RF39; family UBA660; genus Onthocola_B. The sequence goes on along the minus strand of CAKORG010000002.1, from coordinate 19,585 downwards.
ATCTAAAGCCATAAGAAGTGCTGGCCAAATGATAGCATGAAATCTTGTTATTTCCTTACCAACTAAGTGTAAATCAGCAGGCCAATATTTTTTAAATAATGGAGCATTTTCATCTGGATAACCTAGAGATGTGATATAGTTTGATAAAGCATCAATCCATACATAAATTACATGTTTTGGATCAAAATCTACAGGAATTCCCCATTTAACTGAAGTTCTTGAAACACATAAATCTTCAAGTCCTGGTTTAATAAAGTTATTTACAAGCTCATTCTTTCTTGAAACAGGTAAAATAAATTCAGGATTTTTTTCATATAATTCAATTAATTTATCTTGGTATTTTGATAATCTAAAAAAGTATGCTTCTTCAGTAACAGTTTTAACTTCACGACCACAATCTGGACATTTACCATCTATAAGCTGAGTTTCAGTCCAAAAGGACTCACAGGGAACACAATATAGCCCTTCATAAGAACCTTTATAAATATCCCCTTGGTCATATAATTTTTTAAATATTTTTTGCACAGCTTTAACATGATTTTCATCAGTTGTTCTAATAAAATAATCGTAAGATATATTTAAACTTTTCCATAAATCTTTAGCATTTTCAATTATAACATCAACATATTCTTTTGGTGTTACACCAGCTTCCTTAGCTTTTTGTTCAATTTTTTGACCATGTTCATCTGTTCCTGTTTGAAAAAACACATCATATCCATTTAATCTTTTATATCTTGCAATAGCATCCGCTATTATAGTTGTATAACAATGACCAATATGAAAATTTGCACTTGGATAATATATTGGTGTTGTTATGTAATATTTTTTATTCATTTTTATTTCCTTCTTTCTTTTTATTTGTACTACCTATGCCACCAGTTCTAACTGCATCAGCTTTATCATCATCAGTTATTAAAAATTTAACAAAAATCCCTTGGGCATAAGCATCTCCTTTATTTATTATATATTCTTTATCACTATGATTTTGTAAGCATACCCACATATGACCTTCATTATCTGGATTATTATAATAATCACTTTCTATAATTCCCACCTGATTAGTAAGTCTAACATTATATTTAAAACCCATGCTACTTCTTACCACGATCATAAGCATTTCATCACTTTCAAATGTAGCTTTATAACCAGTTGGTATCTTTACAATCTCATTTGGTTTAATAACATAATCTTTTATGGCAAAAAAATCATAACCTGCACTACATTTTGTCCCTCTTAAAGGGAGCATATAATCATCATATAAAGTTTTATTATTACCAAAAACTTTAACAAATTCAGGATAACTTATTTTTTCAAACTTTCTCATATTTACCTCCAAAAAAAAATCACAAACTAAGGACGAGTATAACCCGCGGTACCACCTTAATTCATGATTTATCATGCAACTTAAAATCTATAACGTAATTACCCGATTTTAACTCCAGAGCCATGTTCGAATATCTTCATTTTTTCTTTTTCACCAACCAAGAAATCTCTATGAAATGAATGATATCTACTCTTTCCTTCTTCGTTAATTAAAACTAGTTTATCATAAATCTTAGTTTAATTCAAGTTAAAATATATCAATTTTATCAGCAATAATTTTTGCAAGTAATTTTCCCAAAGAATTATAATCATTAGCATTATCACTTATAATTATAACAAGCCCCAATGAGTCACTTGATACAATAATAGGTATAACTGTAAAATATCCACTTATATCAATACCTAAATTTATTGTTAATAACTCTTTACTTATAAACATTTCTCTATTATCAATAAGCTCTAAAAATTTGTTATTAAGTTTAATGTTTTCCACAATATCCTTATTCGAAGAAGTAATAACCTTTTCTCTATCCGTAATTACTAAATCAACATTATAAATATTCTTAATTAGTTCACATAATTTACTACTTAAATCTTCATACTTTCTAACTTCAAAATATTTTTTTAATATTATACTATCTTCACTAGTAAATATTTCTAAAGCCTCACCATCCCTAATACCTAAGTTTTTTCTAATTTCTTTTGGAATAACTATTCTTCCAAGTTCATCTATTTTTCTTGTTACACCAGTTTGTTTCAAAAAATTCACTCCACTTCATTACTTATTGTGGAACAAATTATTTTTTTTATGTATTAAAGTATTTTTTCAAGTAAAGTTACTATATAAAATATAAAATGTTTAGGTAAATCTTTTGTATAAAGTAAAATACTAATTTTCTTATTAACATATTTTATATTAAAACTTCTTGATAAGTTCATAGCCTCGATTAAAAGCTTATCACCTTTAATATTACTTGATATTTCTTCAGGTAATGTAATTTCAATACTTCTATCTGTTTGAACAACTTGTTTAATGTTATATTTTTTAGCAAGTTTTTCAAACCATTCCTCGTACATATAAACAAGCATATCTGGAGTAACTTTACCAAATCTATCTTCTAACTCATTTTTAATTTTTAACATCTTTTCGTAAGAGTCAATTTCATTAATCTTTTGATGTATTTCAATTTTAATATCTTCATCAGTAACATAAGTATCACTAATATGAGTATTTACATTAATTAAAGTTTGAGTATCAGTATCTTCCTCTTCCACAGTTTCTCCACGTTGACGTTTAATTTCATCTTCAACCATTTTCATATAAAGTGAAATTCCAACACTATCAACAAAACCTGCCTGAGAAGCTCCAAATACATCACCTGCACCTCTCAAACTTAAATCCCTCATTGCTATTCTATATCCACTACCAAGTTCCGTAAATTCCTTAATTGTATTAAGTCTTTTAATAGCAATATCATTAAGCATTTTATTTTTTTCATACATTAAATAAGCATAAGCAACTTTATCACTACGACCAACACGACCACGTATTTGATATAGTTGACTTAAACCAAAATTATCAGCATCATGAATAATTAATGTATTTACATTTGGTATATCAATTCCACTTTCAATTATTGTTGTACAAATTAAAATATCAAACTCATTATTTATAAAAGATGTCATTATATTATCAAGTTCATCTTTTTCCATTTTACCATGGGCAAAATTTATTTTAGCATCAGGCACTAACTCATGAATATGGTTCATATATTTTTCAATAGTTTCCACTCTATTATAAAGAATAAATATTTGTCCTTTTCTAGCTAGTTCCTTATAAATAGCATCTTTAATTAGAAAATCATCTTCAACTGCTACATAAGTCTGAACTGGATATCTATTAACTGGTGGTGTATCAATAACTGATAAATCTCTAAGACCAGACATCGCCATCTTTAAAGTTCTAGGTATCGGAGTTGCACTTAAAGTTAAAACATTAACATCACTTTTCATAGTTTTAATTTTTTCTTTGTGAGTAACACCAAATCTTTGCTCTTCATCAACCACAAGCATCCCTAAATTCTTACAAACGATATCATCACTAAGTATTCTATGAGTACCAAATAATATATCTATTTTCCCTTTTTTTAAATCTTCAAGTATTCTATGAGTTTCTCGAACACTTACATGTCGATTTAAAAGCGCTATTTCTACAGGCCAATTTTTAAACCTTTCTTTTGCTACATTATATTGTTGTTTTGAAAGTATTGTAGTGGGACACAAATAAAGTACTTGTTCATTATTTAAAACTGCCTTAAACATTGCTCTCATTGCAACTTCGGTTTTACCAAAACCTACATCTCCACATAATAATCTATCCATTGGATTATCCTTTTTTAAGTCATTATTAATTTCTAACACTGCTTTAGCTTGGTCTACCGTCAAGACATACTTAAATTCACTAGCAAACACATCTTCTTCAGGATAATCTTTATATGGTTTCTTTTTAAGTTCTAATCTTTTTTTATAAAGAATAATAAGTTCTCTAGAAATATCTTTTACTTTTTCAGAAATATATTTTTTTGTCTTTTCCCAATTTGTACTTCCAAGTTTATTAAGCTTTGGTTTTATTCCATCCTTACCAGTATATTTATAAATTAAATTAATTTTTTCAACCGGAACATAAATCTTATCTGAGCCCTCATAAAATATTGTTAAAAAATCTTTTTCAACACCGCGAACAGAAAGCGTGGTAATTCCTTGATAAACACCAATACCATGAGAAATATGTACAACATAATCTCCTTTTTCAAGTTGATTAAAATCCTTTATTCTTTTACCAACATGGAAATTATTTTTATAAACTCCATTACTTGATTTTACATCTTCAATATCATTTTCAGAAATAACTACATATTTATCCAGTATAAAACCATGAGATAATTCTTTCATTACTACATGAGCACTAGGTATAATCTTAAGTAGCTTTTTCTTTTCTTCCAATTTACTTAAATAAAAATATACTATTTTTCCACTCGCAATCCAAGCATCATAATCAGCAGCTAATTTTTCAAAATTTTCCTTGTAATTTATAATACTTTGAGCTTTTAAATTTAAACTTCCACTTGAAAACAAATTTACATATATTCTATCATTATCATGAATATCATCTAAGGAATACATCAAATCTTCATTAATTTCATTTGCCTCTTTATATTCAGATATATCATCAAATAACTTAGAATATGAGGCTTCAATCTGAGATTTATCTACATAAACTACCAATGGATTATTAGCATAATCAAATAAAGAATTTTTATCACTTGATACCATTTCATCAATAGCTTTAATTTTAATATCATGAATATCATCATTCGACATCTGCGTATTTTCATCAAAGTATTTAATATTATCGATTACATTACCATCAAATTCAATTCTAACCGGATGAACATAGTCAATCGGATATAAGTCTAAAATAAATCCACGAACAGCATATTCACCGGACATTGTAACTAAAGACTCACGATGATAACCTAAGGCATCTATTTCTTTAACTAAATCATCACGTTTAATAATATCATTTTTCTTAATATCAATATAATTTTTAATACTAGCACTAGGTAAATATTTTAAATATCCCATTAAGTTTGTAACTACAATATATTTATTGCCACTTTTTAATTTATCTAAAGTTTCAAGTCTTTTATACTTAAGTTCAGGACTACTTGCCACTAACATTGATGACAAAAAATCATCCATTGGAAAGAGTAAAGTATTATCATGTATTTTAACTAAATTATCATAAATTTTATTAGCTTCAAATAAAGAACTTGTAAGAACAATTATATTTCTATTATACTTTTCACTTAATTTATCAACGTAAAAAACGTTTAACTCATTAGTTAAACCAGATATTTCCGTTCCAATTTCATATTTAAAATATTCATCCAAAAACTTCATATTTCCTCTTTATTTAGTATTATAAACATTCATTGTTTTATCTATTCCTACATCTACAAATGATTCAATTATTTTTCTAAAAATACTAAATTCATTATTTAATATTTCCATTTCTTTCTTACTAAATTTTCCAAGTACATAATCTATAACCGCATCTTTTTTAACACTTCCAATTCCTACCTTTAATCTAGGAAAACTTTGAGTTCCAAGAGAACTAATAATTGATTTAATACCATTGTGACCACCACTAGATGAATTTATCTTTAATTTATATAAACCAATTTCTTCATCTAAATCGTCTTGAATAATCAAAATATCTTTCATATCAATATTATAATATCTAACAAACTCACCAACAGCATTACCAGAATTATTCATATAAGTTAAAGGTTTTACAAAGATTACTTTTTCAGTTCCAATAACAATTTCATAATATAGGGCATTAAATTTATTTGACCATTTAACATTACCTAAATAATCATCTAAAATCATAAAACCTACATTATGTCTAGTATTTTCATATTCTTTCCCTGGATTTCCAAGACCCACAATAAGTATCATTATTTTCTACTCCCTTCAAATAAATGTTGATAAGTAGTTAGGTTATCAACACAAATTTCTTTTCTTATTTTAACACCAAGCTTACTGTTTTTTACACATTTAACTAAAATAGTACTTGGATTATTATTCTTTTTAGTGGAAATAAACTGAATTTCTTTAGCATTTAACTTATATTTATTTGCCAAAATTATAATTTCATCAAGTCTTTCAGCTCTATGTACCATGTAAAACACACCATTATCTTTTAAAAATCTATTAACAAGCTTAAAAATAGTTTCTAAATCTATAGCAATTTCATGTCTTGCAAGTGTTAAGTAATCATTTTTATTTTTACATCCATCATCATTTATTTTAAAATAAGGTGGATTACATGTTATTACATCAAATGTATTGGTTTTGAAAAATTCACCAATATTTTTAACATCATCATTAATAACTTTTATTTGTTTATCAAGTCCATTTATAGATATAGACTCCCAGGCAAGTTCTGCAATATCCTTTTGTAATTCAAAACCTATAATTTTAGCATCAGTTTTCAAACTCAACACCAAAGGAACCGGAGCATTACCAGTACACATATCTAAAATCAGTTTATCACTTTGACGTAATTTAGCAAATTCCGCGAGTAAAAGTGAGTCCAAGGAAAACTTAAACCCATCTTTGATTTGCATAATATATCTATTTGGATAATCAAATAAATCATTCTTCACTTTCGAAATCATAATCTACTTTTTCTCCATTAAGCATAATCTTTCCACGATGATTTATAATATCAACACTAACAACCAATGCTTCACCATTTTTAGTTTTAATTGTTTCACCAACATTAGGTAATTTCTTAGCGGCTTCAATATAAATTTCATCTTCGTATGCAAGACAACACAAAAGTCTTCCACATGCTCCATTTATCTTTGATGGATTTAATGCTAAATTTTGATCTTTTGCCATATTCATGCTTATGGTATCAATTTTTTTTAAAAATCTAAGACAACATAATTCTCCACCACAAACACCTATACCACCAATTTCTTTAGCCTTATCACGTGCTCCTATTTGTCTTAATTCAATTCTAGTGTGATAAATTGAAGCAAGTCTTTTAGCAAGTTCTCGAAAATCTACTCTAGCATCAGCTGTAAAATTAAATAAAAGCTGACTCCTATCTAAATTAAATTGTGCATTAACAACATTCATATCAAGTTCAAGTTCACGAGCAAACTCAATACATTTCTTCAAAGCCCGATCTGCATCTTTCAAATTATTTAAATAATCATCATATTCTTCATCAGTTGCAACTCTTTCTATTTTATCTAAATCTTCTTCAAGATTTTTATCTAAAACTTCAGCAACTTTAACAAGTTGAAGACCTCTGTCAGTATTAACAATTACAAGTGTATCTAACGCCAAATCTTCATCACTTTCATAATAATATTTTTTATTTAATCCATTAAATACTACACCATAAACTTTACTCACTATAATCACCTAATTCTATAACAAATTTATCAAGTAATAATTCAATATTAACATTGCTATCTATATCATCAACAAATTTAATAGTTAAATTTATTCTTTTTAATATATCTTTATAATCTAATTCACATAAGCTATTCAAATTATCAAAATTAAACTTATTTTCAAGTCCCAATGCTTTATTTAATAATTCTTCATAAATAATAAGAATTATCTTAAAAATAGTTTTAATTTCTTCTCTTTCTTTAAACTTACACAAAATTACATCTTTATTATACATTATTACATCTTTTTTTTCTACTTCTAATTTATATAAATAATTAATTGCTACATCCGTATAATCCTTATAAGTATCATTATTGATTGAATTTATGTCCAGTTCATGATTATCATAATAAACTTTTACAGTTTCACATCTACTTTTAATCGTAGATATAACATTATTTGCATTATCAGTTATAAAAAAACCTATAATATTTGGTTCAGGTTCTTCCAAAAACTTAAGCATTGTATTCGCAGAAGCTCCATTTAACTTTTCAGCATTCTTTATAACGTAAATATTATCTTTAGTATAAATTGGTACCATACTAAATTGTTTCTTTAGCTCAAGTACCTGTTCTTTTTTAATATTCACTCCATCTGGTTCAATAATTACAAGTGATGGTAAATAATTTTGTTCTACCAAATTACATAAATTACATTTAGAACACTTTTCACTGTATTCATTTTGACAAAATATTTGTTTTATCACTGTTTTAAGTTCCAAAAAGCATTTTTCTAAATTATTTGTTTCAAGCAAATAAGCATGAGATATTTTATTCTCATGGTAATATTTTACTAATTTTTCTAATGCTTTTGCTTCCACTTCTGCCTCCTAGAGTAAAACAAAATATATTGCTACCAAAGCCAAAAGTCCACTCATCCCAAGTGATGCAACAACACTTACTGTTACAACATTAATTGGAATAAAGACTTTTAAACCAGATGCTAGTAAATTAAAGGCATATACTAAGCATATTGCAAGTACTATTTTTTTTACTACAACAAATATAACTTTTTTCATAAGTATCTCCACTAAAACTATATGAAAAATTTATTTTTTAATCACTTATTTTTTTTCTATCTTCAAGAGCTTTATCTAAAGTAATTATATCTAAATAATCTATTTCTGCACCCATAGGTATTCCATAAGAAAGTCTAGATATAAGCACATTTTTCTTTTCAAATATTTTCTTTATATAAAGTGTTGTTGTTTCACCTTCAACTGTTGATTTTAATGCTAGTATCAGTTCAGGTTTCTTTGATGCTTCAACTCTTTTAACTAAACTAGATAAATTAATATTATCAGGACCAATATTATCTGCGGGACTAATAAGACCATTTAAAACATGATAAACACCACGGAAATTACCAGCTTTTTCAAATGAAAATACACTTTTATAGTCTTCAATAACACATATTAAATTCTTATCACGTGAAGGATCTGCACAAATATTGCAAATATCTCCTTCAGTTAAATGTCCACAAATACTACACTTATGTATTTTTTTTACACTTTTAATTGCATCTGAAAATTTATCTAAATCTTCTTCTTTGAAATTCAAAGTTGAAAGAGCGAGTCTTTCAGCATTCTTTTCCCCGATACCTGGTAATTTCTTATAATAATTAATTAATTTTTCTAGTGACTCTGGATATATCATTTTAGAAAAGTCCACTCATAGATGCATAACTTCCAAGTTTATTTTCAGTTTCTTTATCAATTTTTGTAAATGCATCCCTAATTGCTATCATAATCATATCCTCAAGCATTTCTTTATCATCAGCATCAATAGTTCCTTCATTTAATAATTTAAACGATTTAATTTCTTTTTTACCATTAAAAACTATTTCAACCCATTCAGATTTGCCAGTAAATTCCATAGCATCAATTTCTTCTTTTTTCTTTGTAATATCCCTTTGCATTCTTTGTGCTTGTTGCATAATTTGTTGCATATTCATAAATTAATCTTCCTTTCTTATTCAACTTCTATTTTATTTATATCAAATATGTCAGATACATCCGACACATCCATGTCATTTTGCTTATCTTTTTTTTCTACTTTTTCCTCAAGAATAGCATATTTATACCCACTCTTAAGTTTTTTCACGTATTCATTTTTTTCATAATTCCATTTTGTATCTTCTAAAAATATTAATTTATAATTAACATTTGCAAAATCATTAAACCTTTTTTCTATAGTTTCTAATTTTGCCATTAATTCTTTATCTTTATGAGGTATTGTAACTTGAATAATTGCATAACTTTGTGATGCTGCCACAACACTTGTATCACTAAGAAGTCCTTTGAAAGAAGCATCATCAGTACTACCTACAAAATTATTCCATTTTTCTTTTAAATTAAGTAAATCGTTTCTGGTAGCTTCTGCAAAACAATTATTAATTCTTATATCTACATTTTTATTTTCGTTTTCTTGTATTTTTGTACTTTCAATTTTTGGAATTATTTTTTTACTTTCTACTACAGTTTTTTCCTGTTCATCCCTTGATTGAACATCATTTATTTTTTCAAAATTTTTATCAATTTGAACATCTTTTTTTGCACCATCCATATAACTTAAAACTAACATTTTTATTATAAGATATGGATTAACACTTATATTAATTTTCATAAGTATATTATTAAGTTCAAGGATTAAATTTTTACAATCATCAAAGCCGAGTCTCCATCCATCTGGACTATTAAGTAGTTTAACTCCAACATCACTTAAAGCATAAACTAACTTTTTAACAAATACTTTATAATTTAAATTAACGCTTTGAAGATGATTAAATATTTCTTCAACACCTTGAATATCATTTTTATCTAAATATTTAATTAAATCATCTATTTTTTTATTTGAAATACTCCCTATTTCTTCAGAAACTAGCTTACTTGTAATAACTTCATCATTTTTAGAAAGTTGATCTAATATACTAAGGGCATCACGAAGTCCCCCATCAGCTAAAGTAGCAATTTCTTTAAGTCCATCATCTTCATAAGCAATTTTTTCTTCATCACATACAAATTTAAGTCTATCAATTATATCATTTTCGGTAATTCTATGAAATTCAAATCTTTGACATCTTGATACAATTGTAATTGGCACACTTTCTAAGTTTGTTGTTGCCAAAATAAACAAAACATGTTCAGGTGGTTCTTCCAAAGTAAGAAGTAACGCATTAAAAGCACTTTGACTTAGCATATGAACTTCATCTATTATATAAACCTTGTATTTTAAACTCGTAGGCATAATCTTAACATTATTAATAAGTTCACGTATTTCTTCAACACCATTATTAGATGCTGCATCTATTTCTATAATATCAGGATTTCCGTTAAAGGATAAACAGCTTTCACATTCTCCGCAAGCAACACCATCTTTATTATTTAAACAATTAACTGATTTAGCAAGTATTCTTGCTGTTGATGTTTTACCAGTTCCCCTAGGTCCTGAAAAAAGGTAAGCATGTGCTATTCTTTTTTCTTTTATTGAGTTTTTAAGAATATCCACAACATGTTTTTGACCAACTAAATTATCAAAACCATCTGGTCGATATTTACGATATAAAACTTTGTAATTCATGAAAACCTCCTTACCTAATAATTATACCACAGTTATTTATTTTTTTCTCTTAATTTTTTAAAAAAATTACTTAATATTTCTGCATATTTATTTTCATAATTAGTATCGTTAATTTTTTGTAACTTTGTTTTATAAAATTCTCTTTTAAATGTTGGTTTATCAAGCAAATAATAAATATTATCTATTCTACTTTGTTTAATTATTTCTAAACACATGGAACAAGGAACTAATGTAACATATAAATCACAACCACTTAAATTCCAATTTTTTAAAACTTTTTGAGCTTCCAATATAGCATTTATTTCAGCATGTCCTAGAACATTTTGAACTTTTTCACGCGTATTGTATCCAAACGCAAGAACTTGTCCATCTTTAACAATAACTGCACCAACAGGTACGTCGTTATTTTCAAGTGATTTATTAGTATTTTCCATTAAAATATTAAATATTTCTATATCCATGTTTTCCTCCAAAAAAAATGTGCACACAAACATAGGCTGATGTGGCTGCTATTTTCCAATTCTGACCAGGTTACAGCATATTTGTTGCACGTCTAAATAGTATCAAATTATAATCAATAAGTCAAGTATAATCAAGCACAAAAATAATGTTAATAACTAAGAAAACTAATTTAAAAATACAAAATATCCTTCGATAAATACTAACTTTATTAAAATTTTGTCTTATTTTAAATATTATGTTAACCAATTATTTCCCGGGAAATAAATTTGATAAGACATAACTTTTATTATTTTTATAAAAATTTTAAATTTATAACTCTCATCAGTCCTAGTTAATTACTTACATCGTGACATTTTAAAAATTTATTTTTTTATACTTTTTAATATAACATTATGTTAACCAATTATTTCCCGGGAAATAATATAAGCTATATTATATATAAAAATCTTTCAAAATAATAGTTATATAATAAAAAAGTTTTTAAATAAACATTTGTTTGTTGTTACATACGTTTATTCGAATAAAATATTGCGGTATTTATTAGTAAATTAACAACGTTTCACGTGAAACATTAAAACACATTATAAACCTTATTATCATCGAACTATCAACACAAAATAATATATGTTCCACGTGAAACATATATTTTAGCTATATATATTAATTGTAAAAGATGATTATGTCATAAGTAAATCTTAATTAAGTACTTAGTAACTAATTATCAACGTAATGTTTCACGTGAAACATAAAATTGTTTATTACAAATGATATAAAAAATAAAAGTTTTATCAAGATAAAACCAATTATAGAATACAAACAAGTTACTAACAGATGTTTCACGTGAAACATCATGAAATATAGAATTATTTTACTATAATAATTAGCTTATTATATAATTAATAACCGATTATCAACAATGTTCCACGTGAAACATAAATATAATCGTAAAAATAATTATAAATAATAATTATTATATAAAAATGTAAAAATTAACATGTTATCAACACGATGTTTCACGTGAAACATTAAAATATCATAGTAAATAATAACAATGTTATAAATAAAATAATAAAATAATAGTAATTATAATTATAATATTAATTAAAAATTATTAATTATTATAAAAATATAACAAAACTATTAAAATATTAAAATGTTATAACTAAACGTTTCACGTGAAACATTCAGACATATTATAAATAAATAACTTCATAAAATGATATAATATAATTTAAAAGTAAATTAAAATAATTAAGTGAAAAAATAAACAATAGGATAATTAAACAATGTTAAATAAATGTTTCACGTGAAACATAAATATGAAATAAAAAATTAAATAACCGGTTTTATTCAAATCAAAAATTATGTTGATAACTCATACATTAGATAATAAAGATAAAAAATATTTGGCATATTTCAGCCAAAATAATGGATTTTTATTATAAAAATTATTGAATTATACATTGTATATACGCAATAATTCAAAATAAAAAGGCTTATTCAGCCTCAGTATTTTGAATATTTTCGGTTACTTTTGGTTCATTTTGAGCAACATTTTCACATTGTTCTGTGTTTTCTTCAGAAGTTTCTTCCTCTGTCTTATCTACTAAACTAATCGTAGATACCTTTTGATTATCTTTTAAATTAATAAGTCTTAAACCTTGCGTAACTCTACCAAGAATAGATATTTGATCAAGTGGCATTCTCATTGTCATACCAGAGTTTGTCATGATAACGAGTTCTTTACCTTCATGAACAATCTTAACACTTACTAAATTACCGTTCTTTTCAGTAATATTCATAGCTTTAACACCTTTAGAACCTCTTCTAGTTTGACGGTATTCGCTAACCTTAGTTTGTTTTCCATAACCCTTTTCAGTTACAAGAAGTATAGTATCTTCTTCTTTAACAATTTCAGAACAAATACACTTACTTCCATCTAATGAAATACCACGAACACCGGAAGCAGTACGTCCCATAACTCTAATTTCATCTTCATTAAACTTAACCATTCTACCACTATCACTACCAAGAAGTACCAATTCATTACCTGTTGTCTTTTTAACACCAATAAGTTTATCATTTTCTCTTAAAGAAATACAAATCTTACCACTATTTCTAATGTTATCAAATTCACTTATTAATGTTTTCTTAACTACCCCAGCTTCGGTTGCAAATAACAAGTATTTACTATCCTCATTTCGACTTATTTGAATAACAGCATTTACTCTTTCATCTTTTTCAACTTGAAGTAAGTTAACAATTGGAATACCCTTAGATTGACGTGAAAACTCAGGAATTTCATAACCTTTAAGTCTATAAACCTTACCTTTATCAGTGAAGAACAAGATATAATCATGTGTTGATAAGTTAATCATGTGTTCAACAAAGTCTTCATCATTCGTAGACATTCCCTTAATTCCAACACCACCTCTATTTTGTGACTTAAATGTATCAGCAGTAGTTCTCTTAATATAACCTTTGTTAGTAAGTACTACCAATATATTTTCTTCTGGAATTAATGACTCATCTTCAATATAATCAACCGCAGTCATATCAATCTTAGTACGTCTTTCGTCACCATATTTATTTTTAATTTCAGTCATTTCATCTTTAATGATGCCTAACACCTTATTATTATCAGCTAAAATGCCACGTAAGCGTTCTATTTCGATTCTTAATGCATTTAGTTCTTCTTCAATCTTTTCACGTTCTAGACCCGTTAAACGACGTAATTTCATTTCTAGAATATTATCAGTTTGAGCTTCAGTTAATCCAAAACGTTCCATTAACTTAAGCTTTGCTTCACCATCAGCCTTAGACTCTTTAATAATTTTAATAACCTCATCGATATTATCAAATACAATTTGGTAACCTTCTAAGATATGTACTCTCTTTTCAGCTTTATCTAATTCAAATTGAGTTCTTCTAATAATAACTTCTTGTTGATAATCTACATATTTACTAATTATATCTTTTAAACCTAAAGTTCTAGGTACACCTTTATCAAGCATCAAGAAAATAATACCAAAAGTTGTTTGAAAAGCCGTATGCTTATATAAATTATTTAAAACTACTTGAGGATTAGCATCTTTCTTAAGTGTTATAGTTATTTTAATACCATCTTTTAAATCAGTATGATAATCAGTAATACCTTCAAGTACTTTGCTATGTACTAAATCAGCTACTTTTTGTTTTAAATCTAATGTATTAACACCATAAGGAACTTCTTCAATAACAATATAATGTCTTCCATTTTTTTCTTCAATTGTGGCTTTACTCCTAATAGTTATAGAACCTCTACCAGTTTCATAAGCTTTCTTTATTCCAGAATTACCTAAAATAATACCACCAGTTGGAAAATCAGGTCCTTTAATATGTTGCATTAACTCTTCCGTAGTAATATCAGGGTTATCAATATAAGCAATACAACCATCAACAACTTCACCTAAATTATGTGGTGGAATATTTGTGGCCATACCAACAGCAATACCCATTGTTCCATTTACTAAAATATTTGGAAATCTTGAAGGTAAAACTTCAGGTTCTACCGTAGAATCATCATAATTTGGTACAAAATTAACAGTGTTTTTGTTGATATCTCTTAAAAGTTCCATTGAAATCTTAGCAAGCTTACTTTCAGTATAACGATAAGCAGCAGCTCTAGGATATTCAATATTACCAAAGTTACCATGTCCATCAACAAGTAAATAACGATAATTAAAGTCTTGTGCCATTCTTACCATAGCATCATATATTGATGAGTCACCATGTGGGTGATATTTCCCCATAACATCCCCAACTATCGTAGCACTTTTACGATGTTTTTTATCTGGTGTCAAACCATTTTCTAACATGTCATAGATAATTCTTCTATGAACTGGCTTTAAACCATCTCTTAAATCCGGCAAAGCTCTGGAAATAATAACACTCATTGAATATTCAATAAAAGACGATTCAATTTCACTTACAATATTATTTTCTTGTAATCTATCTCTACTATGATCCATATTAACCTCCTAAAAATCCAAATTCTTTGCATAAGTTGCATTTTCTTCAATAAACTTACGTCTAGGTTCAACTTCTTCACCCATTAATTTACTAAATGCAGCATCTGCACTAATAGCATCTTCCACAGTTATTTTACGAAGAATTCTATGATCAATATCCATAGTTGTTTCATTTAATTCTTCAGCATCCATTTCCCCTAAACCTTTCATTCTTGCTATATCATATCTAATATTTTTTTCATTTAAGCCTTTAATATATTCATCTCTTTCATCATCATTTAAAACATATTTAATAGTTTGTCCATGTTTAATACAATATAATGGTGGTTGAGCAGCATAAACATAACCAGCTTCCACAATTGGTTTAAAGAAACGATAAAATAATGTTAAAAGAAGTACTCTAATGTGAGAACCATCGACATCGGCATCACTCATGATAATAACTTTATGATATCTCATTTTACTTAAATCAAATTCTTGTCCAATACCAGTACCAAAAGCCGTAATAATTGTTTTAATTTCATCATTACTTAAAGCTCTATCAAGTCTTGCTTTTTCAACATTTAAAACTTTACCTTTAAGTGGAAGTATAGCTTGAGTCATACTATTTCTTCCCTTAATCGCAGAACCACCGGCACTGTCCCCTTCGACTAGGAATATTTCACAAACACTTGGGTCTTTTTCTTTACAATCAACAAGTTTTCCACCAAAATTAACTATATCTAAGTCACTTTTTCTTCTTGTGGCTTCTCTTGCTTTCTTTGCCGCAATTCTTCCACGTGAAGCACTAATACATTTTTCAACAATTATTCTAGCTTCATTAGGATTTTCCATTAAAAATCTTTCAAAACCTTGAGAAAATACATCACTTGCTATTTTTCTTACTTCAGTATTACCAAGTTTAGTCTTAGTTTGTCCTTCAAATTGAGGATCAGGATGTTTACAACTAATAATCATTGTTAAACCTTCACGGCAATCTTCCCCAATTAAAGCAGCATCATTTTCCTTTAAAATCTTAGCATTCTTAGCATAATTGTTAATAACTTTAGTTAGGGCAGCTTTAACTCCATCTTCATGAGTACCACCTTCATAAGTATTAATATTATTTGTAAATGAATAAATACTTGGTGAATAAGTTTCATTATATTGACAAGCTACTTCAAGTTCAATCCCATTTTCAGAACCATCCATGTATATAATGTCATCATGAATTGGTGTCTTACTCTTATTAAGCATTGCAACATATTCAATAATTCCTCCATTATAAAGGAAAGTATCATGTTTTTCTACAGTTTCTCTTAAATCATATAGATTAATTCTAAGTCCTTTATTTAAAAATGCAATTTCTTGTAATCTTTTATATAAAGTATCATAGTTATATACAGTTGTTTCCGTAAATATTTCTTCATCAGGTTTAAATCTAACTGTAGTTCCAGTCCTCTCTGCATCACAACTATCAATTATTTTTAAATCTTCAACAGGTTTTCCACCATTTTCAAATCTTTGATAGTATACATTTCCATCACGATAAACTTTAACTTCTAACCATTTTGATAAAGCATTAACAACACTAGCACCAACACCATGAAGACCTCCAGAAACCTTATAACCTTCACCGCCAAATTTACCACCAGCATGCAGTACAGTAAATATTGTCTCAACTGTTGATAAACCTGTCTTAGCATTTATACCAGTTGGCATACCTCTACCATCGTCTCTAACCTCAATGATATCACCTTTATCTATCATAACCTCAATATCATCACAAAACCCAGCTAAAGCTTCATCAACTGCATTATCTACAATTTCCCAAACTAAATGATGAAGCCCTCTTTCTCCTGTTGAACCTATATACATCCCAGGTCTTTTACGAACAGCTTCAAGCCCTTCCAAAACCTGTATATCATTATCAGTATAATGTGTTTCTTTCATTTTTTACTCCTCCTCAATTGCACCATCACAAACTTTAATTTTTTTTGCATCTTTAATTACTTTTTTACTAATATTCTTTAAATCCGTCGTCGTTATAAACGTCTGAACATTCCTATCAAGCATACCCAGTAAATTAGTAATCTTTTCTTTATCAAGTTCACTAAACAAATCATCTAAAATAAGTATTGGATAATAACCTTTTATCTCATTAATAACATTAATTTCTGCAAGTTTAAAGGAAATAATAGCATTCTTTCTTTGGCCTTCACTTCCCCATTCTTTCAAATTATTGTTATCAAGAATAAACATAATATCATCATGATGAATTCCTTCTAAAGTCTTACCTACACTAAGTTCTTTTTGATAATTATCTTTAAATCTCTTAATTAAATCATCTTCACTTTTATTTTTAAATGTTGAAACATATCTTATTTTTAAAGTTCCACTACCAAATATTTTCTCATAATTGCTTTTAATATATTTATTTATATTATCTATAAAATCTTGTCTATATTTACAAATAACTTTCCCATATTCAACCAGCTTTTTAGTTAAAATATCTAAATATTCACTAGTATAACTTCCATTAATATACATTCCCCTAATATAAAAGTTTCTCTGTTTTAAAATACGTTGATAATTTGTTAGAACCAATAAATATTCCTTATAAATCTGACTTATTTCAATATTAAGCATTTTTCTTCTTTCACTTGGTGCATCATCTATTAATCTTGTATCACTTGGATTAAACAAAATAACATTAATTCTAGATACATAATCACTTACTTTATCTTGCTTTTCTCCATTAATGGCAACAATTTTTCCATCATTACTTATTTCTACACCAAATTCATTTTCATCATTTTTTTTTAAAACATTTCCCTTAATTTTAGCCTTTATTTTTCCTTTCTTAATCATAATCTTATCATTATTTATTCTAAATGATTTAGTTAGTGCTAGCATATATATAGCTTCCACAATGTTAGTTTTTCCACTGCCATTTAACCCATATATAATATTAAGGTTTCCAAAAGAGATATTTAATGTTTCATAATTTCTAAAGTTCATCAAACTTAAACTATCGATTTTCATTAATTTACCCCCTTAAGTAGCCCTATATTAAAAATTAAAGCTATTTTGGTATACCTATACACATACTAATTATATCACAATCTAGCCCCATTTTAAAGAAAAAGTTACTTTTTTTTCACATTTATGTTAAAAAAATTATCCACAATCTACTAGCTTTCAAAACTTGGTTATTAAAAATTGTATAACTTACATTTATATCCACTTTTAAACCATTTTTAAACTCTACTTTTACCACATTTTTATTCTTTTTTACTTCTTTTATCATATCAAAATTAACCCATATTTCTCTTCCCATCTCTTTAACAGGGAAAAACACTAATTTTTCTTTCTCACTAACTACAATTGGCAGCTTATATTTACTTTTTAAAGCCCATTTACTTCCCTTTATTCTGCCATTTAAACTACTTCCAAAACTAATGCAGCTCTCAATTAAAATATTTTTAATATTATTTCCCCTAAAAACTACATCCCCATAAGTAGTTGTAACATTTGTATTAAGCCCATCATAATCAATCATAAGAACTTCCTTATCAATTTTAAACAAAATGAGCACCTCCTTCATTAATTTGTTATCATAACACAAAGAAAGTGTAAAATTTGTCGAAAAAAAAGAACAAACACAAATTTGTTCAATTTTCATTAAAATTAATATGTTTTAATAGGTAAAATAAGCTCAGTAAGTGATTCATCAGTAACAGGTTTAATCAAAATTGGCTTATCATCAGTATTAAGAAGTAGTAAAATATTATCTTCTTTAATAACTTTTAATGCATCCATCATAAACTTACTTGAGAAAGATATTTCAATCTTTTCTTTATTATTACTATCTATATGTAATTTTTCTTCAGCATTACCCAATTCATTACTTGTTGAAGTAATAACCATATCTTTATCTTGAATATGCATCTTTATAATATTTTTTTCTTTATTTTGAGCAAGTAGTGCTGCTCTATCAACTGCATCATAGAATTCTTTCATATTTAAATTTATCATATATGCAAAGTCATTTGGAATAAAGTGACTAGTTTCTGGATAACTTCCACTAAGTAAATTACTTTGAACATAAATATTTTTATAAACAAATAATATTTTGTTAGTAAATACATAGATTTCCACATTATCATCATCTGCAATAATCTTTTCAAGTTC
>CAKORG010000001.1 GCA_934101495.1 uncultured Bacilli bacterium | reverse complement strand
ATAGTAACCAAATTCTTTTGCTTTTCGGTTGTTTATTGGTGTAGATTTATTAGTTAAATTTATTTCATAAACACTTTTAATTTTCGCAGGTCTTTTAGATAAAACAATAACTCTATCTGCAATACTTATAGCTTCTGCCAAATCATGTGTAATCATAATAACAGATTTTTTCTCCATCTTAATAATTTTTAAAACATCATCACTTACGGATAGCCTAGAAACATAATCCAAAGCCGAAAATGGTTCATCAAGCATCAAGATATCAGGTTTTAAAGCCAGAGTTCTAATAAGTGCCACTCTCTGGCGCATACCCCCAGATAACTCATGTGGATATTTTTCTAAAAAATCACCAAGACCATATTTAATAAGTAATCCTTTTACAAATTCAATATTTTCTTTAGTTTTTTTCTTCTCAATATCTAGCCCTAAACAAGCATTATCTAAAATATTAAGCCAAGGAAAGAGTGCATCTTCCTGAAGCATGTAACCAATTTTAATTCCATCTTTAATTTTTATTTCACCACTAGTTTTAGTATCTAAACCAGCCAAAATATTTAAAAGTGTAGATTTACCACAACCACTTGAACCAACAATGCACAAAACTTCTTCATTATCTAAAGAAAAAGAAATGTCATCTATAGCTTTTATTTCTCCTTTAATAGTTTGATAATTTTTACTTAAATTCTTAATTTCCAGTATTTTATTCATAGAAATTATTAACTAAATCTTTATAAGGAACATATTCATCAAGTAAATCAAAATCTATTAAAAAGTCCTCTAAGTTAGTAAATAATCCTTCACTTATATATGGATTAGATAACCAGCAGTCATATTCTTTATATCTTTTTATCATTTCTGTTAAATCTTTAACGCTTGTATCTGGAAATTGTCCGATTATATCTTTAGCAACAACATCAGCATCATTATCCATTGTATATTTAATACCTTTATTTATAGCATCAGTAAATTTTTTGATAATATCTTCATTATTTTTTATATAACTTTTACGTGCATAAAAAGCAGTATATGGAACTTCACCAGAAAGCATACCAACCGAAGCAACAACACTACCATATCCTTGTTTAACTAAAGCTGTTGCATTAGGTTCAAAAAGATTAACAAAATCACCAACACCACCAATAAATGAACCAGATAAAGCTGAAAACTCAACTGCAGTATTAACATTAATTTTATCAGTATCAATATTATTTTTCTTTAAAGCATTTAAGAAATTTAAAGCTGGCATACCAGTACTTCTTCCTACTAAAATTTCTTTATTATATAGGTCCTCTAATTTAAAATCTTTAATTTCTTTTCTAGAAACAATAAACTGACCATCTCTTTTAGTAAGGCCTGCAAAAAGTGTTAAGTAATCACTTTCATCTTGTTTATAAACATATATTGCAGACTCAGCACCAGCAAAGCCTATTTCCACATCACCAGATAAAACTGCAGCACTTACCTTATCAGCACCAGGTGTTAATATAAGTCCTAAATCTATACCATTTTCTTTAAAATAACCTTTTTCTATTGCAACATAAAGTGGACTATAAAATGAACTATGGGTAACTTCAGCAAGTCTAACATTAGTTAAAGATGTCTCTTTATCCTTTCTAAAACCAAATGCTAATAACACCACCCCGAGTAAAACTACCATGCATGATAATCCAATTATAATTCTTTTTTTCAAAAATAATTCCTCCCTCTAAAGTAATATATGAATTAAAACAACATTATGTTATAAAGAAAATAACTATATAATTTATTGCTTAATTTAATTAATAATGTTAAAATAATTCCATAAGGAGAAACGTTATGAAAAATGAATTAATAATAAAAAAGTGTTTAAAATGTGGTGCATTATTTGAAGTAATTAATGATTGCAAATGTGATAAATGTCAAATAAAATGTTGTGAAGAACCACTCACAGAATTAATTCCAAATAGTATTGATGCTTCATTTGAAAAACACATACCAACATATGAAGTAATAAATGATGAAATATATGTAAAAGTAAATCATGTCATGGAAGAGGATCACTTTATTATGTGGATAGCTCTAGTAAATGAAACAGCAACTGAAAAAGTTAAATTATTAGTAAATAAACCTGCTGAATGTAAGTTTAAATACATAAAGGGCTCAAAATTATATGCATATTGTAATAAACATGGTCTTTGGACTTGCAACGTAAAATAAAATTCTTGGAGCTAAGATGAAAAAGCGTAAAATACGAGTTATAATCGGAGTAATATTATCTTTAATAATATTAGTTATTTTGGTAGTTTTAATATTTAACACTAGTAAATTAATAAAACCCACAAATAATAAAAATGATGAATATCCTAAAGAAAAGAATAATACCATTGAAATTATTGACCTAACTAAAAATAACTCTGATATTTCTTGTTTAAATGAAGAAGAATTTTACAAAGATGAAACATATATTTACTATCTACCATGTAATAGCAAATATATAAGTGTTATTTATAATGAAGAAAAATTTGATATTAAAACAGCATTAACCAATAAAATAATTAAATTAACAGACTTAGATAAATATAATATTAAATATATAAAAAAAGAAATTTCCAAAGAAGAAACAAATAAAATAATAACAATTTCATTTGATACCAAAGGTGGAAGTAAAGTAGATAGTATCTCATTAGATAATAATCAAACCTTTAGATTACCAGAAAATCCAACATATAATGGCTATATTTTTAAAGGCTGGATAGACAAAAACAACAATAAAATTACAAATGAGACTATATTTAATGAAGACACAACTCTTTATGCTATCTGGGAAAAAGTAGACAAAAAGAACAATTCAGTAACAGAAAAACCAACAAATAGTAATAGTGTGAATAATAATCAAAATAATGAAAATACTAGTAAAGAGCCAGATAAAGTTGATAAACCATCACAAGAAGAACCACCAAAAGAAACAGAAAAAACTCAAGCTCAAAAAAATAATGAATATCGAAATCAAATTCAAAACAAATATTCAATTAAAATAGCATATAAAGATGAAATGGACTATTATTCGATGAATGGCTATACAAGACAAATAATCGAGGATGATAATGAAATAAATAAGTATCTTATAGAAATAGATAGAGCACTTGCCAAATATCCTGAAGGCTTTTTCAAAGAAATGAAAAACTTTAATATCCCAGCAACTATATATTTAGTTAAAAGTATAAGTGGTAATGTATCCGGGGTTACAGATGCTCATATAAAAACAAATATCATAATAATGATAGAACCAACACTATTATTTGAATACGTACTTCATCACGAAATAATGCATTATATAGATTCATATATTAGTGTTAAAGGCTATCCAATCGATATAAATAAAAGCATGAATGAAGTAAACCCAGATGGCTTTATGTATGGAGATGAAAGTAACGATTATGTCTATAATTTCACAGATGTAAAAAATGCTTATTTTGTATCAAAATATGGAAAAACAAACTATTTAGAAGATAGAGCAGTAATTTTTGCAGAATTAATGTTTAGAACTTACACAAAAGATTGTTATGCAAAAAATACACCTATAAATAAAAAAGCAAACTTTATAAGTTCACAAATAAAAGAACATTTTTCCATTTTAAAAAGTACCGAAAATTATTATTGGGATAGATTTATTAAATGATAAAAAAGAAAGGAGGTCAAATGAAAAATACTTTATTATTAAAAATAATTGCTGTAGTAATTGTTTTAATAGGAGTGGGATTTGGAATATACAAAAGCGTAACCAAAGAAAAAGATCTTGTTTTTGAAGCTACAATTAAAGATGTTGTATCTAGAGATAATAAATATACTATTTTAGTTGAAAAAAAAGACAAAGATAATGTTATAGAATACGAATTCGAAATAGATGACAAAACTAAAATAATATATGAAAATAAAGAAGTTACATTAGATAAATTAAAAGTAAATCAACAAGTATCTATAACAGCAGAAGATGTAATAATGCCAAGTGATCCTGCAAAGTTAGCTAATGTTAAAAAGATAGTTATCTTAAAAGACTAAAGAGAAAATAAAGAAATTATTTTCTTTTTTTAAAGTCTGTTATAATTAAATTGTGATTTAATATGAATATAGAAATAAAAAAATATGACCAAGAAAATGCTAGTGTTTGTAATGATTTATTAACAAAACTAATAAATGATGAAACAAAATATGATGAAAATTTAAAAAGTAATATTATATTATTATAATAAATTAAATGAAAACTTAGTTATATATATAGCATTTATAAATAATAAAGTACTAGGATATATATGGATATGTAACTGAAAGATATTCTTGTTAAAGAAAAAACAGCTAAATTAGATGCATTATACATTATAGAAGAATATCGTGGTAATAAAATTGCTAGTAAATTAATTGAAGAATATAAAAATTCGTAAGTAAAATACATCGAAGTAACAGCATGGAACGATAATATTGATGCTACTAAAATGTATTTAAAACAAGACTTTATACCAGTCCAAAATCCCGAAGGCTTCGCAGTCACAACATATGCTTTAGATAGCATCATAAAAAATATGACTGAAGAAGAGATTGAAAAATTTAGTAAAACATATTGGATAGTATTTTTATAAGAGTAATTATATAATGACTTATGATGAATTTGGAATGGTTCATTATGAAGAAAGTCCTAGGTCAAGATAAGCTCGCACAAATTCCGAGTTTTAATGTGTCCTAAAAAATAGCTTTACAACTTAAAAATTATTTGCTATAATTTATTCATAATAAAGGGCGTGATTAAATGAAAATATCAAATGAAGTAAAGACATTACTAGACAAACTATATAATCTTCGTGGTGAAGATAGTGTAATACTAGTTAAAATGAATAAAGAAAGAGAAGAAGCAATTGAAACTGGTGAAAGAACCAAAAATGAAAAAGAAGTTCTACTTGAAAAAATTGCTAAACTAACTAAAGAAGAAGAAACACTTCAAGAAGAAGGAAATAAACTAATATCTCTACTTAGTAATATAAATAGAGATGATTTTGCTAATGTTTTAGATCGTTTACAAATAGATTTTGACCCAGCTTCAATAAATGACAAGGTAAATAAAATGTTACCATCAACAATTGAAAAAGTAGTAGCAGAAAACAAATTAGCTAGTGAAGAACTTGAAAATGTTGAAACAGAAATGAACAATGCTATAACTAAAGTAGAAGAACTAGGTATTAGAAAAGATGAAGCACTAAGTAATCAAGCAAAACTAAATGAATACTTTAACCTAGCTTTAGAAGGCAATATCAATATTACTAGAGATGCAATTACAAGTTTACTTGAAAAGTTTGAATTTAACGAAGATGAACAAAGAGAAGCAGCTAAAATTTTAATGTTCCCAGAAGATGCACTTTATGAATATGATGGCATTTACAAAAGCAGGGATAAAGCAAGCAGAAAAACAATAACAGATGTTTTAGTGGAAGCCAAAAAGGAATCACAAGCAGAAAACAAAGAAGAAGTAAAAAAAGTTGAAGAAACTGCTCCAGAAGTTGAAGCAAGCTTAGAAGCACCATCTGCCTTGGAAGATATTTTTGATAAAGTAATAACAGAAAATAATATTCCAGAAGTTGAAACAGTTGCTGAAGAAACAAATGATGAAGTAAAACCATTATTTAATGAAAATCAATCAGAAGTAAGTGTTGGAAAAGAAAAAACAGAAAAAGAAAAATTAACTGAAATTTTAACATCTTTAAAAGTAAATGATAGTTTATTAACAGATGAACAATTAGAAAAAATACTTGCAAATTATGATGAAGAATTAATTAAAACGAATATTGGTGCTTTGAAAGAATACAAAATATCACTTGATATTATAAAAGAGAATCCAGAAGTTCTTTATGATAAAGAATTAAAAGAAAAACTAGAAAAGTTAATAAACATTGGTAAAGAAGCTCGTGATATCAGTTTAATGCCAAGTATTTTAGTAAAATACGATTTGAAAGGTTTAAATAATACAATAAATGTATTACAAATAAGTGGGCTAGATCCTAAAAAGGTTCCATTAATGGCTTATTAGAAAGGAGTATATAAATGAAATCGTTCGAAAAAATAAAAAGTATATACGAAAGATTAATAAATGGAGTTGATATAAATAAAGAACATCCAGAAAAGTTTATATTTTCACTAGAACTTGCTAATGTTGAAAACATAGACATGCTAGAAGAATATGGTATAAACTTAAAACCAAGTGATTGGATAGTTTTAAGTATAGAACCTGAAACTTTAAAAAAAGCAGTCCTAAGAGCTAAAGATTTGGGCTTTCTAGAAGCTTATGTTCAATCACCATCATTTTTAAAACAAGATGTTGATAAAGTTATTAAAAGAATAGGTGAACTTGAACATTTAGGTATTCCATATAAAAGTGAAAAAGGAAAATATCAATCATTTCTATTTAGTGAAAGAGGATATAACTATGTTATACAAAATAGTGGAAAAGAAGTTGATAAAACTCCCAGTGTGATTGATGCAGAACTAAAAGAACTAGCTGATAGAGTTATGGAAACTTTTGCTATGGAAGATAAAAAAAATGAAGTATATGAAAATCTAGCCAAAATTGAAAAACAAGGTTTAGGAATAAGAGAATCACTAATAGAAGCTTTTAAAGCATATAGTGATACTGATAATTTAGATTATTTAGCATCAAGTATAGATGAAATTCTAGAAGCAAATAAAGAAGAAGTAAAAGGGAGAGTAGCATGAGTTTTTTAAAAGAATATGGTTTTTTAGATAGTGATATTAGTGAGTATGAAAATAACACTCCAGAAAAGATGAAAAAAGTAATCGGAGAACATGAAAATCTAGTAAAGGTAAATTTAGAATATTTAAAAAATTTAGGTATTGAAACTTATAAAGAAATATTTATAAATTATCCAGATATGTTCTTAATGGACGCAAGTAATTTTGAAGAAAGTTTTTCAAAATATGATAAGGCAGAATTAGTAGAAAAATTAAATGCAAACTTTAAAATGGTGAAATATTTGTAAAAAAAACAATAATTGTTTTTCTTAACGATTATTGTTTTTTTAATTTATAGATATTTATTTCTGGCTTATTAAATAATCTAAAATTTATTTTATTGGTTCCGACTCCCCCCGAAATAAATAATTTGGAATTGTTTTCTTCATAACTACCATAAACATATTTCTTAGCCTCACTATTTTTAATAATACCACCATAAAATGGTAAAACCACTTGTCCGTTTAATGAATGCCCGGCAAATACAATGTCAATATCTTCGTTTTTTAAAGTTTCAAAATAATCTGGATAATGTGTAATAACTACATTAAGTGTTGTATCTAAATTATCATCCATGTTTATAGCTTTACTAATATTATCTAAATTTGATAAACCAGTTATTTTAATTGGTTTTACATCTTTGTAGAATATATAACTAGATTCGTTATCTAATATTTTAAAATCAGCTTTATTCATTATTTCACTATACTCATTTATGTCATCATTATCACCAATAACGGCATATTTATACAAAGTACAATCCATATTTTTTAAAATACCTATTAATTTATTAATGTCGTCATTACTTAAACTATTTTTCTTATATAATAAGTCACCATTAAATACTATAATATCAGGTTTTAAATCATTAACTTTTAAAGAAATTTGTTCAATTCTGTCAAAATCTTTTTTGCTTTTTATTAGAAAATCAGATAGTTGTAGTATTTTGAAACCATCAAATGAGTCTTCAATAGACTCTATATTTATATTTTTAGAAACAATTTTAAAACTATTTGTGTTAATAAAAAAGCCGTATAATACAATACTTATTACAAAAACAAAGATTATTAAAAAAATTTTTTTCATTATATACCCCGATTTCTACAATATAAATATAGCATATTTATCATTTATTATCAATTTAGAATTGAAAAAAATTAAATATTATGGTAAACTAAATCATAGGTAGGTGGGCATAATGCATAGTTTAACAAAATCTGCAATTATTGCTTTTTCTTCATTGTTTTTACTTGGAAATGTAAATGCAGCCACTTGTGGATATGAAGAAAAAGCCAAGCTAAATAGTGAGATAGTGAATGTCAAAGCAAATTATGAAATTAAAGAAAGAATACTTGACAAAAGCGAATATAGCATTCCAGATGCTTTGGTAGGCACAGAATATGAAGATAGTTATGTAGCAACAACAGAATATATTCAAGTAAACATTTTGAATCTAACTGAAAATATGTATGTTGAAGTTACAAACGATTACAATGATGATAGGACTGTATATCAATACAAAGATGCAAAAGACGGCAATATTTCATTTGACTGGCATGAAATCAATGATTTAGTTACTTATACAATTAAAGTATATGCATCAAGTGAAACAGAATGTGATGGTACACTTTTAAAAACTATTAGTCAAAAGTTACCAAGATTTAATGAATATTCCGATTATAGCATCTGTAATAATTTTAGTGAATATTATTTATGTCAAAGATATGTAACATATGAAAAAGTAGATTTCAACTCATTTGCTAAAAGGATGAATGAAGAAACTGAAAAGAAAATAAAAGAAGATGAGCAAAAAAATCAAAATGAAAAATGGTATAAAAAAGTTCAAGCGTTTATTGCTGAACACAAAATCCCATTTATCATCGGGGGAGTAATATTGGTTGTCGCAATTGGAGGAACAACTTTTATAATAATAAAGAAACGTAGGAGAAGTATAATATGAAAAAGAATATGAAAAAATTATTTGTTTTATTAACATTGTGTTTTATAGGTATTAATGTAAAAGCTAAAAATTTAGAAATAGGAGACCCGTTTACAGTAAGTAAATCGGGAACAGCTACAGTAAATGGATTATCTAGCTATGGCGATTCAAAGCCACATAGTGAAGTTATATACTCATCTGTGGATAGTACAAGCGAAAATTTTGTTAGTTATTGTGAAGACCCTAATTGGAGACAAGGAAATAGCTATAAAGTTGAGCGTATATTAGCAAGTGGCAACATAATTATAGAAGTTAAGGCTTATGACTTAGGGCTTCTTGAAATAATGAAAAACGGAAAGAATCAATATAATAATAGTTATACAACTGAAGGTGGAATCACAGTTTCAGGTAGTGATCTTTATACGGCAACAAGTATTGCAACTCGTGCATTTACAATGGGAGTATATGGATTCGGAAAAGATATTGGTTCAGATACAAATGGGAGAGCTGCAAAAATCAGAAAGGCTTCTTCGTATATCACAAAAGCAATTGAATGGGCAACGCTAAATATAAAAGAAATAAATGCAGTTAGTCCTACAAACTGTACAGGAACTGGGGACGCATTTGCGAAATGTTATGCTGAAAAGTTTATTAAGCAAAAAAAAGGTGCAAGTTGGTACGATAGCAGATACAATTTCAATGTTACATCGCCTAATTCAGCTGGCAGTAATGTAATAGCTGCAGCATACTCATTATTTAAAAAAGGGTTAGATAAGGCTTATGAAATAATGACAGGTGATGTTTCAACAGCAACAATAGGTGAGACTATTGCCGGCAGTGCTACAAACAAAAAGATAAACGGAGAAATGATTGAAGAATATTATCATCAAACAATAGAGTTTGCTCAATTTGATGCGGAAAAAGGTAAAATTTCTAATTTCTCTCTAACATGTCAAGATTGTGCAAAAAACAACATAACTCTTGGAAATCTTGAAATATATAATCCACAAACAAAAGAATATCAACCATTAGAAAATATTAATGTACTTACATTATTTGAAGCTGAAGGGAAAACTAAAAGTGGTAAAATAGAACTTCAATTTAAAGTTACAAGAAAAAAAGATGACGAAAATTGTAAATCTGTTAATTATACGATAACTTACAATTATAATGACCCAACTTTAGAATACATCGGAGCAAAACTAGCGTCAACTAAGACGAATGAACAAAGATTTTTTGTTGTTCAAAAAAATAATGGCGATCTAAAAGGCGAAGTGAAAGGAACAATTAAATGTAGTGTTACTTGTGATACAGAAATAAGTGTTCCTGAATGTAGTTATAATGAAGAAGATGCTACGGTAAAAATTGACGGACCAAAAAAAGTTAAAACTTGTATAATTGATAATGTTGATGATGCAGATAATTCATATAAATTATCTGAAGATAATAATGGAGTAGATAGTTCAAATCCATATTGTCAAGTTTATTGTAAAGAAGATTATGCCGAAATAAAACTTAATCCAATAGTGCAAAATGTTAAATGTGGTGGTTACTTTAAATTAACGAGTAAAATAAATGGAACTAAAACATGTTATACTGGTGGTGATACCGAAGATAGCAGAATTGATAAAAAACAGTATCTTAAAAATATAATTGATGCTCAAAAATCAATGATTGAGGGTAGAGATTTAATTATTAAGGCTGCTGAAGCAAGAAAGAAAATAGCTTCAGATCAAGAAACTTGTTGTGATAAGGATACTTATACTTATTGGTTTTCAACTGGAGAATATATCGGGCTAAATCCTAAAGAGCCAACAGGCGAAGGTTACGTTGGAATTGAAGAGGTTAAAAAACCCTTTACTTTTGGAAATAGTGGTTCATGTAATGATAAAACAGATGGAGTATGTACTGGTTCAAATCCAAGTGGATATACAGAATCTCAAGAAGAACTAGAAACATTGATAAATGCAGCAGAAGCAAGTGGAAAAAAACTTATTAGTGATGGTTTTAAAGCTTATAAAGAAGCAATAAGTAACTACAATGCTTGTACAACTGGATGGATCAATGAATTTGCTTTTGCTCAAAAACTAAAATACTATTATGATGAAAGACGTGATACGAGCGATAATGTTTATACACCATATCTAGATTTAATAACTGGAAATCATAAAGAAGAATTAACATATTTAGAAAAATATGGTCTTGAACAATATATATCAACAATTAAAATCTGTAAAGGAACAACAAACGATAAGTATGAATGTTTATCCAGTGCTGTGCCTGACAAAGATGGTTCAATCGAAGAAGGTAGAATGGGTAAATACAACTACAAATCTTCATACGGAAGCGACGTTTTTGAAGATAGACCTTATACAATTTGTGATAATGAAAAGTGTGAAACTGATAATCCACAAGTTTCTCAAGCAACATTTGTAAAGAAGGAAGTAACAAAAGAACAAAAATATATAACCCCGACAGCATTTTATCAAGTAACACCTTCTGGTTCTATTGTAATATATGATGATTACTCATTTGATAAGATTAATTTAGAAGAGTTAAAAAATAAGTTGCCATTATCAACTAGTTCTGTAGGTGGTGGAAACTTCAAGTTAATAATTGAAAATCTTGGTGAATTTTACACACCATCAGATGCTTTAGATTCTGATAATAAAAATGGTAGATTAATTGATTTTGGTAAATCTAATGAGAAAAAAAGTGTAGCTTATGTAAAAGGTGTAGGTACTAGTGATGCATTTAGTGGTGAATACGTATGTAACTATGAAAACACATGTAGACCAAAAGATTGTCCAAACTGTGAATTTGTTTGTGAAGGTGATAATTGTACATGGAAGGAATGTCCATTATGTAACATCACATGTGTAAACTGTATATTTAATTTAGATGAACTAAATATCATTAGTAAGACTATTACAACAACAGATGTAAATGCTGCAAATAGAACCCGTGGATACAACTGGATAACTTCAAGTAGCATGGAAGCGTTAAGATTGTTAACTAAGAAAGCCTCATTAACTGTTAGTGAAATCGAAGAAATAAATGAAATGGTTTATGATGACAAAAAAACTGATGGATCTACTCTTGGCTTTAGCATTAAACTTACGCCAGAAATAATAAATAAGATAACAAATTATAATAAAGAAAACCAAAATAATGGTGGATATATAAATAACTCATTAACCTGCTACGATGCTACAATAGATGGTGAAACATACAAAAACATTTATTGTTATAGTGAATTAATCGATAAATTAGTTGATGAAAACGGTAGTGAAGTTACAGTACTGCCATCCAGAATTAATGATGCAGGAAGACGTGAAAATGACACTGGAAATAGTGGATACTGGACATTATGGTCAAATTATAAAATAGATAAAACAAGTGAGTCTGTAATTGGCGGACCATCTTGGAAATAAGGGGTGACTAAATGAAAAATGCATTCTGGGCATATTGGTTAATACTATTAGGTATAGTAATCGTAGTAATAATGCTACTTGTTCAAAATCTTACAACAAGTAGCACTCAAGATTACTATCTAATTAAAGAAATAACAGAAGCATCTATGATTGATGCCGTAGACTATTCTTACTATAGAACCTATGGTGAAATAAAGATTAATAAAGAAAAATTTTATGAAAGTTTTATTCGTCGTTTTTCAGAAAATGCCGCATTAAACACAACTTATACAGTTAGTTTTTATGGAGTATATGAAGCCCCACCAAAAGCTAGTGTAGAAATTAAAAGCAAATCCAATACATTTAACATAGTTGGTTCTTCAACAACATTCGACATGGTAGAAAGAATAGATGCGATACTTGAAGGAAATACGCTTGAAAATGTAAGTGATACAGATAATAATGAAAACAAAAACAACGAAACAAAAACTGATACTGCACAAACTGCTGTAACAGCAAAAGATATTAAAGATTTTATAATAAAAAACAGATGCAGACTAGGGTACTATGATTGTACGAATAATACTGGCAATGATGAAATTACAGTTAGAGCAAATATTACTGCATTTGCTTGTACAAATTATAGTGATGCAACGAAAACTAACAAGAGTGAATGTGATGCACTAATCGATTCTGTTTACGACAGTTTGCCGCTAAATATTAAACATGGACAATAATATAAGGAGGAATAAAAATGGGTGGTAAAAAAAATGTATTTACAAAGTTTTTAACAAACAAAACAACAGTTACACTGGTAGGGATAGTTTTAGGACTAGGAGTTTTAGTGGGATTTTACATATATCGTGTTAATAAACAAGTAAATCCCACCCGTATTCCTGTTGCAAAAAGAACTATAAGTGCAACTGAAGAAATAACAAAAGACGATATTGAATATGTAAAGGTAAGTCAAAGTTTTTTGAAGAAAAGAGATGTTTATCAAACGGTAACAAATTTAATTGGTAAATATGTATCAACAGGAACATCTATTCCTAAAGGTGGAATGTTTTATACAAGTCAGGTCGTTGAAAAAAAAGAACTTCCAAATGCCATATTTGATGAAATACCTGAAGGATATACAATCTATCAGTTAAAAGTAGATAATACAACAACATATGCAAATTCTATATACCCCGGTGATATAATCGATTTATGGCTTAAAACAACTGAAAATGGAATATTAGTTGATGGAGAGTTCATATCAAATATCGAGGTATTAGCTGTTCGCGATAATGCTGGACAAAACGTTTTCGATGTAACAAGTGGAAGAACACCAGCATGGCTATTATTCGCTGTTAAGACAGATATGTACCGATACCTTAAGCTTGCTGAAAGTATATCAGGAATGAATATTAGACCA
This sequence comes from uncultured Bacilli bacterium, assembly GCA_934101495.1. Taxonomy (GTDB): domain Bacteria; phylum Bacillota_I; class Bacilli_A; order RF39; family UBA660; genus Onthocola_B. Next base: position 79,221 of record CAKORG010000001.1, on the reverse strand, counting down.
GTCCCTAAAAACAATTTAGCAAATTCAGATGTTGGGTCAACAGAATATTCAAGCCAAGAATTAGTAGACCTTATAGATAGACAAACACAAAGAATGGGGGCCTAATTATGAGTAACTTTTTTGAAAAAATAAGAAAAATATTTTTAAATAAAAACACCGTTACAATTTTAGCAGTTGTTGCAGGAGTCATAGTTCTTTGGTTAGTTTATAGTATAACCCTAGATAAAGCCGTAAAACCTCAAAGAGTACCTGTAGCTACAAAAGATTTAACTGCTGGGACCATTATTACCAAAGATGATATTGAATATGTAGAGGTAAACTCTGATGTATTAAAAAAAGCTAGTGTAATAACTAATTCTTCACAACTTATAGGTTATTATGTAACTAATAATACTTCTATAGTACGTGGTTCAATGTTTTATAAAAGTGAAGTCGTAACAAAAGATAAACTAATAGAAAGAGATTTAGAGACCATTCCTAAAGGATATAGACTATACTGGCTAAAAGTTGACAATACTACAACGTATGCAAATTCCATTTATCCAGGAGATAAAATAGACTTATGGCTTAAAACTAAATTTGAAGGTAAATACGTTTATGAAGAATTCATAACAAATATTGAGGTTTTAAGTGTTAAAGATTCAAAAGGGCAAAATGTTTTTGATGTAACAAGTGGAAGAACACCAGCGGTACTGGTATTTGCTGTAACAGATGAAATGTTTGCATATCTTAGCAAAATAGGATTTTTAAGTGGTATGGATTTATATCCAGTGCCAATTAATAAGAAAAATTCAGATAAAGATGCTACAACAGAAATAACTAATGATGCACTTAAAACACTAATAGATAGTCAAGCAAGAAGTGCAACAATAGATATTAATAGTAATACAAATAATGAATAAAAAGAGGTGAAAACTTGTGAATGATGCTATATTTTCACAAATAGATTTTGGACCTTTAAAAGAGTTTTTAGAGGTAGATAACATAACTGACATATCTTATTCAAATGGTGGTCAAGTTTGGCTAAAAACTCTTGATAAAGGTGTATATAGGGTTGAAAGACCAGAAATAAATAATGCTTTAATGGAAAAGCTTGCTTTTCAATGTTCAAATGTTATGGGAAAAACATTTAATATGGCCCATCCATTTTTGGATGCTGAATCAGCAGAGCTTCGTTTAAACTTTGTTCATGAATCTATTGCAACAAATGGTATATGTTGCGTTATAAGAAAGACGCCAGCCAAAATCCGTCTGAACAAAGATAAATTGTTAAGTGAAAAATATATTACAGAAGATTTACATGAGTTTTTAATGACTTGTGTTGAAGGTCATTGTAATATTTTAGTAAGTGGAGAAACTGGTTCAGGTAAAACAGAATTAGTAAAATATTTAGCTTCACATACAAAAGAAAATGAAAAGATTATTACGATTGAAGATACTCTAGAACTTCATTTAGATAAGATATTTCCACATAGAGACATTGTTGCCATGAAAACAAATAACATAGCTTCATATTCTGATGTATTAGTTACATGTATGAGACAAAATCCAAGATGGATTTTATTATCAGAAGTTCGTTCAGCTGAAGCCGTAACAGCAGTTCGTAACTCAATATCATCAGGACATAATATTTTGTCAACTATACACTCAGATAGAGCATTAAATATACCAATGCGTTTATATAGCTTACTAGAAAGTAGTCAAGATATAGAACAATTCTTAAAATCCATTCATAGATATGTTCAACTTGGAGTACATGTTAAAGGTTATATGAGTAAGGAACTAGGTAGATTTCAACGTGAAATTACAGAAGTCGTAGAATTTTATGTAGATGAAAATAATGAAGCTAAGTCAAATATTATATTTAAAAAAAGTTTAGATGGTAAGTTTAGTTTTCAAAATCCAAGTAAGTATTTAATCGAATATTTAGGAGCTCAAGGCGTTACTTTGAGACAAGATTATTTTGTAAAAAAAGGTAACACAATCGAAGAAGTAGAAAGTTTATAAAAAGAAAGGAGCATTTTTTATGTTTTCAGTAAATCTAACAAGTTATTTACCAGAACTATTAATACTCTTAGCCATAGCAATTATAGTATTAATAGCTCGTCGAAATCCCGGAGAAAACGTTTATAAATATGTAACAAATAAAGCTACAGATTTTTATGATAGATATGCTCCATACTCATTTAAAATGGTTAGGGAAAAGGCTATAGAACTTGGACAAGAGTATACACCTAGACAATATCTTACTCAAGTAATTATTTTAGGTGGTATAGCTGCCCTAGTAGGATATTTTTACTTTTATAGTATTATTACAGCTGTAATATACGCAATTATAGCCATAGCTTTTATACCATATCTAGCATATCTAAGGCTTCAAAGAGTTTATAGTGAATATATCTTTGAACAAATACAAACTTATACAACAAATGTTATAATGGAATTTAATACTACTCAGAGTTTTGTTAAAGCCCTTGAAGGAGTTAGAGACTCAGGTATCCTTGAAGAACCAGTGGTTGGTGACGTGAGAAAAATGATTGAAATGTCATATCAAAATGGTACAATTGATGAATCAATAAACTATTTTAATAGCAAATATCCATTTTATATGGTTAAAAACATGCATCAGTTATTCTTACAAATCACTAAAGAGGGAGCCAGAGATTCTGGACAAGCACTTGAAAATATGTCACTAGATATTGATGCCTTAGTAGAAGGAGTATATCGTGACCAAATGGACAGAAACAACTTCCATGGTAGATTCTTAAGATTTGGCTTAATTCTATATTTACTTGTTATAGTACTAAGATTTATGTTAGGTGAAGATAACTATATTAAATTATTAGATATATGGTATGTACAAATTATTTTACATGCTATTGTTATTATAAATGCTTATTTCTTGTTAAGTGGGGAAAAGTACTATAATGAAGATGTAGGAGGGGAATAATGCAAATAGAAGTTATTATCGTTGCTGTAATTGTATTTGGTATAATGACAATTACAGGTCAAATAAGCATAAATCAACTTATTAGTGATAATCAAATGCTTTTTATGAGATTAAAAGAAAAAGATTGGGATTTCTTAGTACGCGCAAAATATGGTAATAATATTAATCCGGACATTCTTTTCAACAAAAGAATAAGAAATGCCATTATTACAATGGCCATAGCATTTGCATTCTTAATCAAAGATTTAAATGCTGTTAAAGTATTATTAATATTTGTTCTAGGTGTATTCATCTTTAAAACATCTTATAACGATATAAAAAAATACTATCAAAGACACATGGCAGACATAGATTCAATGTTACCACATTATTTAAAAAATCTAGAAATTTTAATTCAACATTACACAGTGCCAGTTGCCATAGGTAAGTCAATGGCAGAATCACCTGAAATATTTAAAGAAGGACTGCAAGAAATGATAGATTCAATAAATTCAGGGGATGATACAATCGAACCATATATGGAGTTTGCCAGAAAATATCCTGTACGTGATTCAATGCGTATGATGCGTTTATTATATCGTTTAAGTTTAGGTCGTCAAGAAAGAAAACAAGAACAAATACTAACCTTCTCAAGGTCAATATCTTCGCTTCAACAAAAAGCACGTGAAACGAGATATAAAAATAGACTTGAAAAAATGGAAGGTAAAACAATGAGTATGCTTATAACAACTGGAGTAGGTCTAATGATTCTACTTGTTCTAGCGGTTATACAACTTATGGGCATATAATTTACAAAAAAAAAACAAAATATAATTGATATTTAAAGAAAATTAAGTTATAATAAGTATATACTAAAAGGAGGATAGCAAATGAAAGAAGCTACTGGAGAATTAAATATGACTGTAGTCACTGTAGTTGCAATTGCTGCTGTTGGGGCTTTCTTCTATTTCTTTATCTGGCCTGGTATTCAAGCTGGACTTTCAAGAAATACTTGTCTAAATCTATGTCCAGGCGGAGAACTAGATACAACTCAAGGTCGTGGTGGTGTAGATGTTGATGCAAGAACTTGTTTTTGTGCAGATGGTACAGAAATAAACTTTGGCGACGAAGGTTAAGACAAAACACAAGAGGTGAAAAATGAAAGAGGCTACAGGAGAACTAAATATGACAGTTATAGTTGCTATATCTATTGGTATCTTGTCGGCCTTTTTTTTCGGCTTTATCTGGCCAATGATTAATGGAAATTTTAATAGAAATACACAATGTAGCAAAGCTATATGCGATTGTTCTAAAGAAGTAAGAGAAACTATAGAAAATGAAACGGGAAGAAAAAGTAACTGTCTTTGTCGTAATAAAGCTGAAGATGAAGAAACTTTTTATTGTCCATTTAAAGGCTAGGAGGTATTTATGAAAGAATCAATGAGTGTAACATATATATTTCAAATAGTAGTACTATTTATACTTTTGTTTACAGCTATTATGGCTTTGACGATAAATAATTCCAACGCCTTTGGAATTAAAGACCAAATAGTAAATATATTAGAAGCAAATGGTGGAAACTACTTAGAAGACGGAAATTTAAATGAAGAAATAATAAATTTAATAGAAAGTACATCATATCGTACAACTGGAAAATGCGATGAAGATTATCAAGGTTTTGATAGAACTGGAGCTGCTGTTTCATCTAATCAGGATGCATCAATATGCATAAAAGAAGTAAATGCAACATCCGGAGTAGATAAATATCTTTCTGGTGTTATCGGAGCTGGAAAGGTTGCAACTGGAGATTTTATACCAGGAAAATATTATCAAATCGTAGTGTTTTTTCAACTAGATTTACCAGTTGTTAAACAAGTTTATAATTTTTCATCTAAAGCTGAAACAAAAGTAATATATCAGAAATAGGAGAGATTTAAATGAAAGCTGTAAGTGAATCAACATGGACATTTCAAATGATTATTTTTTTCATTCTCATATTTGCTTGCTTTCTAACTTTGGTGTTAAATTATAACAAAGCTTATACAATAAAGAATCGTATGCTAAGTATTATAGAAAAATATGAGGGTGTAACATCTACATCAGCAGATTTAATAAACGATTATATATATAATAAAGGGTATACAAATACAGGCAAATGTCCAGAAAACTGGATGGGAGCAATAACTTTAGATGGCGAATACGAAATATCAAAAAGTGACAGTAAATATTATTATTGTTTTAATAGAAACTATAAAAATAACTTACAATACTATGATATAAAGGTATTTTTTAAATTTAATTTACCCGTAATAGGTAATATAGCAAACCATGAAATAGATGGAACAACCAAAACTTTTATTGGTGCTGAAGATCAAATAGAGGAGTATTAATATGAATGTAATAGTGTCAAATAAATATCAATCATTATTATCAAGTTTAAATATTGATGTAATAAAGAGTATAAATGGAGAATTTACAGTAGAAGAACTAGTAAGTCAATTTCAAAGTTTTTACTATAATAAAATGATTATAGACATAACAGCTATAAAAGGTTATGAAGACATAACAGTAATGCAAAATTTATCTGTAAATTTTGATATGTCTAAAATTATTTTATTACTAGACGATTCAGAAAAAGTTAATTCCCCAGTATATATATCTCAATTAATTTCAATGGGAATATATAACTTCACTAGTGATATAAACACCGTAAAATATTTAATTGATAATCCAAATCAATACAAAGATGTAGCAAATTATCATAATATAAGTGGATTTAAGAAACCAACCTTAAACGAACGAACCATAGACAATACACGTGGTAAAATGGGACAAAAAATAATTGGTTTCAAAAATGTCACTGAACATGCCGGGGCTACTACACTAATATATTTACTTAAATTACATTTGGAAAAATCATACAATGTAAAAGCTGTAGAAATAGATAAAAATGATTTTATATATTTTAATGATAACACCCTCGAAAGTGTATCGAGTCTTGGATTTAATGATTTTTTAAGTAATAATACAAATTATGACGTTATTTTAGTTGATTTAAATGATGGCAATGTTTCCGAGTATTGTCATGATATAATATATTTAATAGAGCCTGGCCTAATTAAATTAAATAAATTAATAAGAGAAGACAATGCAATATTTACAAAATTAAATGAAAAAAAGATAGTACTTAATAGAAGTGTTCTAGACACAAAAGATGTACAAGACTTTGAAAAGGAAAGTGGAAGTAAAGTATTTTTCAATATGCCTTGTTTAGATGATAAGTTAGACGATCAAATGGTAGTTAATGCTTTTTTAACAGCCTTAGGATTTAGTAGAATAGATGCAAGTGGAAACTCTGGAATATTTAGTATATTCAGGTAGGGAGGTAATGGAATATGAATTTTTGTTATAAGACTGCAACAACATGGCAATTTATTGGACAGATGTTATTTATTTTAAAAATACTAATACCCATAGTAATTATAGTCTTAGGAAGTATTGACTTAGGAAAAGCAGTAGTATCAAGTGATGATAAAGCAATTAAATCTGCTAGTTCAAAACTTTTAAAACGAGTAGTAATGGGAATAATAATATTCTTTGTTCCTTTAATAATAAAGTTTATTTTCTCTATGATTTCCTTCGTTAGTGAAGATATGAGAAACGATTATATGAACTGTATAGATTGTTTAACAGACCCTTATAATAATTGTGACACATCATATGAAGGAAATATATATAAAAAATAATTGACTTTACCCGTAATTTAGGGTAAAATAAAGATATATACAGAAGGAGGAGTGTTATTAATGAGTTTTTGTCATAGCGCAGGACCAATAATGTATACGATTGGAATGTTTATGTTAGTTTTTAAAATAGTTATTCCAGTTCTTTTAATTATTTTTGGGATGGTTGATTTAGGAAAAGCTGTAATATCAAGTGATGACAAGGCTGTATCTAAAGCTGCTAAAACATTATTAAACCGAGTTATAGCTGGTGTATGTATTTTCTTTATTCCAACTATTGTAGGATTAGTATTTAAGATGGTTGGTGCATTTGGAGAAGTAAAAGATGAATATGATTATTGTGCAGCATGTGTAAGTAATCCAACCGGGTCAGATTGTACTTCAGTTAAAAATGGTTAATCAAACAATAAAGACTGTTAATTACAACAGTTTTTATTTTGCTTTAAAATAAATATAAAAGAAGTATAAATTTGTGTAGATTAAAAGCAATAAAAAAGATAGAGCTTATTCAGCTCTATCTTCATATTGACCAGTATAAGTATAACCTTCTAATGAAGTTTCTTTACTCCATTTATATTCATAAGTTCTATGCTTCCATATTTCTTCTTCTTCAGGATCACTCACACTATAATTTTCATATTTAACTTGACTATTTTCATAATCTCTATAACAAGTACTATTTCTTGAATAACTAATATCAAACTTTAATGGTACAAAATATACATCATAACGTAAATTACTAGCATAATATGGTGTAACATTACTTAAATTTTTATAATCAACAGTAATTTCAGTAGCCCAATTCTTTTCAGTTCTGTTGTAATAAGCATCAGAAACTTTAAAACTAAAATTACTTCTCTTTAATGATGATTCTCTAAATGAAGAAACATTATTAATAGAAACATCATATTTACCTGAATTGCCAGTCATATAAACGTTTTCTCTGTTTCTAATGTATGCACGATAATCAGTATTTGAATTACTGAAATATGATGCACTTCTTTTTACAACGTCAACATTATTAACATCACTTGGTAAATCTAAGAATTGTATTTCATAATTATATTTTCCAATGTTTGTCTTATCTGTAACATAACCAGTTGAATAGTAAGTTTTTTTGTATTCCTTACAATAATTATATGTTGTTATAGTTTGTTTTTTATTTTCTGCATTATCTGCATTAGAATAACCATCTTTCCAATCACTATATTTTACATATTTATAATATCTAACTTTACTAGGTGTTGGTTTATCATTATTATTATTATTATTATTGTTGTTATTATTATTGTTGTTATTATTATTGTTGTTGTTATTACAATTTGTTTGACAACATCCATTGGTACAACTTATTTTAATAGTAATCTTTGTAGTAACTGTAGTTTTAGTACTTGTGCTTGAACTAGAACTAGAACTATTTCCTTTGCTCGAACCATTTCCTTTGTTAGTATTATTTGTTGTAATAGAACTTGAATTATTAGAACTATTACTACTATTATTATTGCTTAAGTTATTGTTATTCATATTACTATTTTTATTATTGTCAACAACGTCAGTATTTGTTTTAGTATTATCCACTATACAAGTTCCATTATTATCACAAGCAGTTTTTTCAATAGTAGTAACAATAAAATCAGATTGTTTACCACAAGTTAAACTAACTTTTAATGCATAATTACCATCAGCAGTCTTAGTAGTTTGAATGTAACTTGAATTAGTGTCACAAGCTTTACCATCGTTAGTAAAGTCAATTAACAACTTTTGATTAATCATTTGAGCTAGTGTTACTTTTTCAGTTGCACCAACTTTTTCAGGTAATTTTGATTTTGTAAAATATTCAAATGCTGCAGTTTTCATAGTGTTAATATTGTTAATATATTCACTATTACTATCAGCTAAAGTATTTTTAGATTTGGTCGATGTGTTGCCAGTTACTTTAACAAATATCCAACCAGCTATAAATACTATAACTGCAAGAATCACAAGTTTAATTGCAAGTGATCCCCAATTTAAACTTAAATTTTTCTTTCCTTCTTCGTACATATAACGTACCCCCTTCGCTTTAGAAAACACTTTTCCTTTAAGTCGCCATTATTTTACCATATAATCAATGATTTGTCAAATTTTAAACACTTAAAAATGAGTTATTTACATTAATTATATTCATTTATTTAAATAATTACTAAATTTTACATTGGAACATTACAAAATTCTCTTGACTACAAATATATGTTTGTGATATATTATTTTTGCATGAAAATTATCTTTTTGTGTCAAAATATGAAAAAGAGGTGCTATATATGAATAATGATAAAATAATAATAAAAGGAGCTAGAGAGAACAATTTAAAAAATGTTGATTTAGAAATACCTAAAAATAAGTTAGTTGTCATGACCGGAGTATCAGGCTCAGGAAAGAGTAGTTTAGCATTTGATACAATTTATGCTGAAGGGCAAAGAAGATATGTAGAAAGCCTATCAGCTTATGCTCGTCAATTTATTGGTGTAAATGAAAAACCAGATGTAGACTCTATTGAAGGATTATCACCATCAATATCAATCGACCAAAAATCTACGAATAAAAATCCACGTTCAACAGTAGGTACAATAACTGAAATTTACGATTATTTGCGTCTTTTATTTGCCAGAATTGGTAGACCTTATTGTCCAACTCATCATACACCAATAAAAAGTCAAAGTATTGAAGAAATGACTAATAAAGTAATGGAATACAAAGGAAAAACAGTTGCCATATTAGCACCTGTAGTTCATGGCGAAAAGGGAACCCATAAAGATTTATTTGATGAACTTCGTAAAGAAGGCTTTACTCGTGTTCGCGTAAATGGCAAAAATATGAGTTTAAATGAAGAAATAACTCTAGAAAAAAATATTAAAGACAATATAGATATTATTATAGATAAAATTACTGTAGATGATGAAGAATATAGCAGAATATTTGAAGCCGTAGAAACAAGCACCAAGAAAGCTGATGGCAAAGTAGTATTACTAGTTGATGATGAAGAAATATTCATGAGTGAAAAATATGCTTGTGAAATATGTAACTACTCAATACCAGAACTAGAACCAAGATTATTTTCATTTAATGCCCCATACGGAGCTTGTGAAGAATGTAAAGGTTTAGGTACAAAGCTTCATATTAGTAAAGATTTACTAATACCAGATCCAAATAAATCTTTAGTAGAAGGTGCTATATCTGCCTTAAGTATGGATTCAAATATGTATTTTACCCAAATTGAAACTATATGTAAAAAATATGATATCAATATGTTTGCACCAGTAAAGGATATTCCTGAAGAAAAATTAAACTACATATTATATGGTACAGATGAAATACTTGAATTTAACTATGTTTCTAAAAATGGCAGTACCAGAAATACAAAAGGTACATATGAAGGTGTAATTCCAACACTAGAAAGAAGATATGTTGAAACAAAAAGTGGATGGATCAGGGAATGGCTTCAAGGGTATATGATTGAAACAGAGTGTCCAGTTTGTAAAGGAAAAAGATTACAAAAATCAGTATTATCTATATATATTAATGATAAGAATATTTTTGATATGTGTGATATGTCTATAAGTGACTTACTTGATTTTGTTAAAAAGTTAAAACTAAATAACGAAGAAAAAGAAATAAGTAACCTTATACTAAAGGAAATAATTTCTAGACTAGAATTCTTAAATAATGTTGGTTTATCATATTTAACTTTAACAAGAAGTGCAGGAACATTATCTGGTGGGGAAGCACAAAGAATAAGACTTGCAACCCAAATTGGTTCAAAATTATCAGGTGTTTTATATGTTCTTGATGAACCTAGTATTGGCCTTCATCAAAAAGATAACGAAAGATTAATTAATTCATTAAAAGAAATGCGTGATTTAGGTAATTCACTAATTGTTGTTGAGCATGATACAGATACTATGCTAGCATCAGACTATTTAGTAGATGTTGGTCCAGGCGCAGGTGAATATGGTGGACAAATTATGGCTGCTGGCACGCCAGAAGAAGTTATGAAAAATCCAAATAGTTTAACAGGAAAATACCTAAGCGGAGAGTTAAAAATAGAAGTGCCTGAAAAACGCAGAAAAGGTAATGGTTTAAAAATAAGTATCAAAGGTGCTAAAGAAAATAACTTAAAAAGTATAAATGTAGATATTCCACTTAACAAATTAGTAGTTGTAACTGGTGTATCTGGCTCAGGTAAATCTTCACTTATTAACGAAGTTTTATATAAAAGACTAGCATCAGAAATTTATAAAAGTAAAGTAATTCCAGGTGTTTGTAAAGAAATAACAGGCCTTGAAAATATTGACAAAGTAATCCAAATAACTCAAGATGCTATAGGTAGAACACCGAGAAGTAATCCCGCAACGTATGTAGGAGTATTTGATGATATTAGAGATTTATTTGCGCAAACAAAAGAAGCAAAAATGCGCGGATATGACAAAGGTCGTTTCTCATTTAATGTTAAAGGTGGAAGATGTGAAAATTGTTGGGGAGATGGCGTTAAGAAAATTGAAATGCATTTCCTAGCAGATGTATATGTTCCATGTGATGTATGTAAAGGAAGAAGATATAACAGAGAAACTCTTGAAATAAAATATAAAGGCAAAAATATAAGTGAAGTGTTGGACATGAGAGTAAGTGAAGCTCTGGAATTCTTTGAAAATGTTCCAAAAATTTACAATAAACTAAAGGTAATGATGGATGTCGGACTTTCATACATTAAATTAGGTCAATCAGCACCAACATTATCAGGGGGGGAAGCTGGCCGTGTAAAACTTGCTAAAGAACTTCAAAAGAAAGCAACAGGCAAATCAGTATTTATACTTGATGAACCAACAACAGGACTTCATTCTGATGATATTAAAAAACTATTAGTTATTCTAAATAGAATAGTGGATAATGGTGATACAGTAATAGTAATTGAACATAACTTAGATGTTATAAAAGTAGCAGACCACATCATAGATTTAGGTCCAGATGGTGGTAAATATGGTGGAAAAATTGTGGCTACTGGAACTCCAGAACAAGTAGCCAAATGCAAAGGATCATATACTGGTGAATTTTTAGCTAAAATACTAAAATAATAAGAGGCATTAGACTTTATTAATGAGTTAATGCTTTTTTCTTAAATTAAATAATTATTATGCATAGATTAATTTAAAAAAATTTGGTACAATATATAAAGGAGAGTGAATTATGAATAGATATATAATTGAAATAGGTAATTTTAAATTAGAGTGGTATTCGGTATTAATTATTTTAGGAGCTATGATAGGTATAACTCTAGTTTTAAAAGAAGCAAAGAGATATAAATATCCAACAGAGTTTGTTTTTAATATGCTTTTCTGGGTCATAATATTTGGTATAATTGGTGCTAGATTATACTATGTGTTATTCAATCTAGAATTGTATAATAATTTCTGGGATATATTTAAAATTTGGGAAGGTGGACTTGCAATACATGGGGGTATAATTGCTGGTATATTGGTTATTCTATTATATTGTAAGAAATATAAAGTAAGAGCTGTTAGAATGTTTGACTTTTTAGCACCATCGATGCTTCTTGCTCAAGCCATGGGTAGATGGGGAAATTTTTTCAATAGTGAAGCACATGGTCCAGCCACAACACTATCTCACTTAGAAAGTTTACACATTCCCGACTTTATAATTAAAGGCATGAATATTGATGGAATCTATTATACACCGACATTTTTATATGAATCATTATGGTGTTTGGTGGGCTTTCTAGTACTTCTTATAGTAAGAAGATTAAAAATTACCAAAGTTGGTCAGCCATTTGCATTATATTTGATGTGGTATGGACTAGGTCGCTTTATAATTGAAGCAATGAGAACAGATTCGCTTATGCTAGGTGGGTTTAAAATGGCTCAAATAGTTTCAATTGTCATGATCTTCGTTGGTTTAATAATTATTATGATTACAGGTAGAAAAGGTCGCTATGAAGATTTGTATGATCAAGATGAAAACCAAGTAGTAAGATTCTAAGGAGGAATAATAATGTATGATATAATCATAATTGGCATGGGCATAAGTGGTATAACCGCAGGAATTTATGCTAAACGCAGTAATAAAAAAGTATTACTTATTGATAAAGGCATGCCCGGGGGTCTTTTAAATAATATAGATAAAATTAGTAATTATCCAGGTGTACCAGAAATAGCTGGCCCAGATTTTGCTGAAGTTCTCGAAAAACAAGTTAAATTTTTAGATATTCCATATGTTTTAGAAGAAGTAAAAAGTTTAGAGTTAAATGAAGAAACAAAAAAAGTAATAACTGATAAGAGTACATATGAAGCAAAAAAAGTGGTTTTAGCAATGGGTAGAAAGCCAAAGTATTTAGGCTTAGATAATGAAAAAACTTTACTTGGAAAAGGTTTATCAACATGCGCAGTATGTGATGCATTCTTTTATAAAAATGAAAATGTAGCTATTGTAGGTACAGGCAATAGTGCCCTTCAAGAAGCTTTATATCTAGCAAATATTGTGGGGCATATTTATCTCATTAATCGAAGAAGCGGTTTCCGTGGTGAGGAAATGCTTGTGGAAAATATAAAGAAAAATCCTAAGATAGAAATAATTTACAATGCTAATATCAAAAGTATGAATGAAGAAAATAATAAATTATCCAGTATAACTCTAGATAATGGTACTACTTTAAATGTTAAGGGTGTATTTATTTATGTAGGGTATAGGCCAGCAACAGAATTTGTGCCAAAAGAAATACTTGATGAAAATGGTTATGTAAAAGTAAATGAAAAATTAGAAACAGAAATAAAAGGAGTATATGCTATCGGGGATATTATTAATAAAGATACATATCAACTTGTAACAGCAGCTGCAGATGGTGCCAGAGTAATAACAAACATGAAATAAGATGAAAAGTCTTATTTTTTTTCTAAAAATTTCGATTATAAAAACAAAATACTTAAAATGTACAATAATATCTACTATAGTTGTAAAATAATTACATATTTTGTAATTTAAAAATGTAAATAAATGTTAACTAATATATTTCTCCAGTTTGCTTTATGTCGAAGGGTGTCGAAAGCCTTGAAAGTTTATAAATTATATCTATAATAGCTAGGCAAATCAATCATTCAAAGATTAGAAATTAAGAAAATCAATGCCAGAGATAGTATTGTCAAAAAAATATTTATCTCAACTGAAGATGGACTTTTATAAGTATAAATAAAAATTCAGTTAATAGTGAAGTAGATATAGCATTAAAAAGTAATGAATTGCTTGTGACTTTGATTTGATGGTAATGAAAAACAAGAAACATTTGAAGATGGCATAGAACGTGGTATTAAACAAAAAGCTGTTGAAGATGCCACAGCGATGCTTGAGGAAAATTGCAATGTAGATTTAATTTGTAGAGTTACGAAATTATCACTTAACCAAGCTGAAAGATTAAAAGGAGAATTGAAATAATTCTTCTTTTTAAGTTAAAATAACAAGCTTTTATATAAATTTTATGATAAAATATAGTTATATGGAGTTGACCTGTATGAAGAAAAATACTACTCTAACATTACTTTTAATTTTAATAACAATGCTTCTTGTCATGCTTGGGTTTAAAATATACGAAGATTATAATTCTGATGATGTAACCAAAAGTATTTATTCCTTCGAAGACTATCCATTATATATAGATAAATACACACTTATAAACAGCATCATAAATAATAATAAAATATACTTGCTATATAAAAATAATAATGACTATTTGCTTAAAGAAATAGATACTACAAGTAAAAAAGAAAATATTTATACTAAAAATATCAATATGTCATGCAACTTAAAAAATGATAATAGTAATCAGTATATGGTTTGTAAAGACAAAAGTAAAATAAGTGTATATGATAAACACCTAGAGCTTTTAGAAGAAAGAGAGCTAATCACTGAAAATGACTATGCAGTAAAATCAAGTATATATGAAAATAATTTTAATGAATACCCTGAAGTAATTAATAGCATTTGTAATTTAAAATGTTTACTTATAAGAAAGGATAGTATTACAGAAAAAATAAATTTATACAAAGAAACTATTTTAAAAGAAGAAAACATTAAAAATTATGACACTTTTGAAAAAGGAGTATTTACATATAGTAATGACAAAATAAAAATATATAATACAAATAATGATTACAAAGAATTTAAAAGTCCTATTGAAAATTTAACAAGTAAAATAATACATTTGAGTAAAAATGAATACAATTTATATGTCTTAGAAAATAAAGAAATAGATGTTTATAATCTATATGAAAAAAGTAAAACAGCTAGAATAGATATATATAAGGTTAAAGAAAGCGTAAAAAGTATTAAAGTTTATGAAAATAAAATATATGTATTTACAGATAAAACAATATATGTTTATGATGTTTTTGATATTGAAGGAAGTATAAACAAAGATAATTTATTTGAAAATGATTATATAAGCAATAAAGTTACAGAAATAAAAGAAAACTATAGTATAAATGTTAACTTAAAAGAAAGTATTAATATCATGCATAAAGACTACAACATAACTGAAGTAAATAACTACAATGACATTATCGATGCCTTAAGTTATCTTGAAGATTATCTTCTTATTTTTAACAAAACATTTTTCCAAAGATTTTATGAATATGATATGAAGGGCTTAAATATATATTTTGCCTATGACATAACTGGCGGAGAACTTGAAAGTAGTCAAACAGATGTGGTAGGTTTATCTTTTGTTAAAAATAGTGAATATGTAATAATAATTAAACTTAATTCCAAAGATAATTTACTTAATATCTTAGCCCATGAAACTATGCATATTATAGATGCATACCTTAAACTTAAAGATTTTTCATATGACTGGGGTAGTTTGAACCCAGAAAATTTCACATATCAAAATGTTTATTATCCGAATGTGCTATATAAAGATGTCTTGGAAACAAGTAAATTTAAAAATGAAATATATTTTGTGGATAACTATGCTAGAACCAATGAACAAGAAGATAGAGCACGACTTTTTGAAAGTGTTTGTGCATGTAAAAATTATGAAGAATATCCAAATTTAAATAATAAAATAAACTATCTAAAAAAAGTATTAATTACGAATTTTCCTGAATTAAGTTATATAAAAGCTTTTGAATAAAATTTTTTCACAAATTAACAAATTTTACTTGACTTTGATATAGACTATGTATATATTAGAGATGGAGGGATAAGTTATGGCATATAAAGTACAAAAATGGGGTAATTCTAATGGAATAAGAATACCCAAAGTTTATTTAGAGGCTTTAAATTTAAAATCAGGAGATGCAGTAAACATTACTAGAGAGGGGGAACAAATCATTGTTACTAAAGCTCTTAGAAAGCCAGAAACATTAAAATCAAGAATTAAAAAATATAAAGGTCCTGAAAAAGTAGAAGACTTTACATGGGACGAAGCGAGGGGAAAAGAGTTATGGTAAAATATATTCCACAAGAAAGAGATATCGTATATATTAATTTTAACCCTATAAAAGGGCATGAACAAAAAGGAGAAAGACCAGCCTTAGTAATAAGCAGTAGATTATTTAATCAGTTTACCAATATGGCAATAGTTTGTCCAATTACAACAAATACTAAAGGCTTTCCAACTCATTATGAGCTTACTGGTCTAAAAAAAATAAAGGGGGCAGTTTTGTGTGAGCATATCAGAAGCATTGATTATGCTGAGCGAAACATTGAGTTTATAGAGCGATGTAGCGACGAAGAATTTAATAACATATTAGAATTAATAAAAAGTTTTTTTGAAAATTAAGAAGGAGAATTATTTATGAAAGTAAGAACACGTTATGCACCGAGTCCAACTGGATACATGCACATAGGAAATTTAAGAACAGCAATATTTGAATATTTATTAGCTAAAAAATATAATGGAGACTTTATATTAAGAATAGAAGATACAGATCAAGAACGTGAAGTTGAAGGTGCAGTAGATTTTATTTACAATACTTTGGATTTATGTGGTTTTAAAATAGATGAAGGGCCAAATAATGAAAAAGGCTATGGACCATATATTCAAAGCAAGAGGAAAGAAATTTATAAAGAATATGCCTTAAAACTTGTAGAAATGGATAAAGCTTATTATTGTTTTTGTTCTGAAGATGAACTAGGAGCAATGAGAAAACATGCTGATGAAAGGCATAAACCATTTTTATATGATGGTAGATGTTCAAGATTAAGTAAGGAAACGATCAAAGAAAATTTAAAAAATGGAGTTCCGTATGTAATTAGACAAAAAATGCCTAAAACTGGACAAACTATAGTGGAAGATGTCGTATATGGTAAAATTAAAATTGACAATAGCATCTTAGATGACCAAATATTACTTAAAAGTGATGGATTTCCAACATACAATTTTGCCAATGTAATTGATGACCATTTAATGGAAATAACTCATGTAATTCGTGGTAAAGAATATCTAGACCAAACAGCTAAATACAATTTACTTTATGAAGCTTATGGCTGGGAAAAACCAACATATATCCATGTTGCTATGGTTTTAGGTGAAGATGGTAATAAATTATCTAAACGTAATGGCGATGCATCGTTCATGGACCTTTACAATGAAGGTTATTTACCAAGTGCTATAGTAAACTATCTGGCATTACTTGGATGGAGTCCAGAAACTAATGAGGAAGTATTTACAATGGAAGAACTTATCTCAAACTTTAATGAAAACAGAATAAGCAAGTCATCTAGTAGCTATGATGTTAAAAAACTGAAATGGTTTAACCATCACTATATAAATAATTTAAGTGATGAAGAATATTTAACTTGGATTAAAAAATATTTTACAAACAATACAGAAGGTAAGACTGAAGAATGGGTTAACAGATTATTACTAGTTTATAAAAATCATATTGATTATGGAGCAGAAATTAATGAAGTAACAGCATCATTCTTTACAAATGAATTTTTAGTAAATGAAGAAGCAGCAGAATTTATGAAAAGTGATGAAGTAATCCCTCATGTTGTTGAAGTATTCAAAAAAGAAATTGAAAATACAACCGACTGGACAGTTGAAGCTTTAGCAAATGTTATAAATAATGTTAAAGAAAAAGCTGGAGTAAAAGGTAAATTATTATACATGCCAATAAGAATAGCTGCAAGTGGTATTATGCATGGACCAGAACTAGCAGATACTCTATATTTAATAGGTAAAGAAGAAATATTAAATAGGTTAACAAAATGAAAAAAAGAATAGGTTGGCTTGTTATACCAATAGTATTTATTGCCATCGGAGTTTATATATATCTTTTCTTCAATGAAGGTGAAAATATTTATATCCAGAGAAATCAAGAATTTACAATGAAAGTTAAAGATTTTGCTAACATAGAAGATGATATCTATTTAAAATACTCTAAAGTAAGTGACAATAGATGCAAAGAAGAAGATTGTGAAAGAGAAGGAGAAAAACTAGCTAAATTAATAGTTATACATAATCCTTACATTGATACAGTAGAATTAAGTAGTATCAATAATGATGAGATTGAAATTAATAAAACAAAATACAAAATAAAACTGATAAAATATGATACTAATAGTGATGAAATTACTTTAAAATTATTATATGAAGAAAAATAAAAGGAGAAAAAATGAAAATATATAATACACTTACAAGAAAAATTGAAGATTTTGTTCCATGGCAAGATGGAAAAGTAAGTTTTTATACGTGTGGACCAACGGTATACCATTATGCTCACATAGGCAACATGAGAAACTACATTGGTCATGATATTTTAGATAAAACTTTAAGATATCTTGGCTATGATGTTAAAAGAGTTATGAATATTACTGATGTTGGTCATTTAACAAGTGACTCAGACTCTGGTGATGACAAAATGGTAAGTAGTGCCAAAAAAGAACATAAAACAGTAATGGATATTGCTAGATTTTATACTGATGCATTCTTTAAAGATTTTGAAGATTTAAACAACAGAGTGCCAGATGTAGTAAGCCCAGCAACAGCTAATATAAATGATTATATAAAAATAATAGAAAATCTACTTGCTAAAGGCTACGCTTATAAAAGCGGCGGAAACATATATTTTGACACGTCAAAATTAGATGATTACTACAAACTTACGAATCATAAAGCAGATGAAATGGTTGTTGGAGTCCGCGAAGGTGTAGAAGAAGACTCATCAAAGAAAAATCAAAACGACTTTGTTCTTTGGTTTACTAAATCTAAATTTGATGAACAAGATTTAAAATGGGAAAGTCCATGGGGACTAGGATATCCAGGATGGCATATAGAATGTACCGGTATAAGTATCAAATACTTAGGGGAATATTTAGATATTCATGGTGGTGGAGTAGATAACATATTTCCACATCACACGAATGAAATTGCCCAAAGTGAAAGTTATCTTGGCCATAAATGGTGTAATTATTGGTTCCACAATGAACATTTAAATGATGAAACTGGCAAAATGAGTAAAAGTCATGGAGCAATTTTAACAGTTCAAGTATTAAAAGAAAAAGGCTACGACCCATTAAGTTTTAGATATATGTGTCTTTTAAGTCACTATCGCCGTCAACTAACATTTTCATATAGTTCACTAGATGGTGCAGAAAATGCATATAAAAAATTACATAGTAAAACATCAAGCCTAAAATTTGACAATAACATAAATGAAGAAGATTATAAAACTTGGAAAGATAAATTTGTCTCATGCCTAGAAGATGATTTAAACACAGCAAATGCTATAACTGTTTTACATGATTTACTAAAAAGTGATGTAAATGAAGGCACAAAATATAAATTAGTTGGTGAATTTGATAGTGTATTAAGCCTAGATTTATTAAAACAAGACATAAAGAAAATTGACAATGAAGAAGAAATTATCAAAAAAATAAATGAACGTAATGAAGCTAAAAAAAACAAAAACTATGAACTTGCTGATAGTATCAGAGAAGAATTACTTGCAAAAGGAATTATTTTAAAAGATACTCGTGAAGGCACAACTTATGAGGCTATATAATGAAGAAAATTAGTATTTTTCTTCTAAGCCTCTTTTTCTTTATCTATCCAGTATATGCTGAAGATTTTTTTATTACCAGTGAAAATGTAATTCTTTATAATATGAATGATGATAAAATATTATATAGCAAAAATGCAGATGAAATAGTTGAAATAGCTAGTTTAACAAAGATGATGACAGCATTAGTAACAATTGAAAATACAAGTGATTTAACTAAAGAAATAACTATTACAGAAAAAGATTTCGAAGGCACAACGGGGTATTCAAAAGCCGGTTTTAAAGTCGGAGATAAAGTAACATATGAAGATTTACTTTATGGTATTTTACTTCCAAGTGGTGCAGATGCTGTTAATGCCGCAGTAAATAATACACTAGGTTATAAAAAGTTTATAGCTAAAATGAATGAAACAGCAAAGAAAATAGGAATGAATAATACAAACTTTTCTAATCCAATTGGCAAAGATGATAAAAATAATTATTCAACAGCAAGTGATATAGCTAAGCTTTTAAAATACTCTTTAAAGAATGAAACCTTTAAAAAGGTATTTACAACAAAGAGTTATAAAACAACAAATGGACTAAATTTAAAAAGTACAGTAAGTAATTATGATAATATTTTACAGACGAATAAAATTGATGGGGCTAAAAGTGGATTTACTAAACAGGCAGGTCGATGCCTTGCTTCAATAACAAATCTTCATGATGTAAATTATTTGCTTGTAGTAATAAAATCAAGTACAGAATATCCATATAATGCCGTTAAAGATACAATAAGTATTTATAACTATTATGATGAAAATTACAGTTATCAAAGTATTTTAGATAATGACACATTTATTAAAGAAATACCTATTAAATTAAGCAGCAACAAATCATATAAAATAACTGGTTCTAAAAAAACAGAGTTATATTTAAAAAATAATACTAAAGTAAACTATGTTTATGAAGGTGTAGATGAGATACCTTATAAAACTAAAAAAAGTGAAAAAATTGGAATAGTAAAAATCTATGAAGGTGATAAATTACTTGAAACTAGCGATGTTTTTCTTGAAGAAAATATTAAATATTATCCAATTGAAGCATCTATAATAATTTTAGCATCTTTAATTCTAATATTAATATTAATATTTAAAAAGAAAAAGCACAAAAGAAGGAGAAGACGTAAATGACAAAGATAAATCACATTGGTATTATTGTGGATGGAAATGGCAGATGGGCAAAAGAAAAAGGAAAAAGTAGAAGCGAAGGACATAAAGCTGGAGCAGAAACTCTCGAAAAAATAATTTTGTATATAAATGAGAAAAAAATAGCAAAATATTTAAGTTTATATGTTTTTTCAACCGAAAATTTTAATAGAAGTCCCGAAGAAGTAAATTACTTAATGGAACTTTTTATGAAATGGTTCAAAAAATGCAAAGCAAAATATAAAAATGCCAATATCAAAGTTTTATTTTCATCTCAAAAAGAATTTTTAAAGCCAGAGATTGTAAAAGCCATAGATGAACTTGAAGAAGCAACAAAAGATAATACCGGATTAGTTGTTAATTTTTGTTTGAGCTATGGTGGTAGACAAGAAATAGTTGACGCAACAAAAAAAATAGCAACAGATGTCTTAGAAAAGAAATTAAATATTAATGATATAAATGAAGAATTATTTAAAAAGTATTTATATAAAAATCTACCGGATATTGACTTTTTAATTCGTACAAGTGGTGAAAATCGAGTTAGTAACTTTATGTTGTGGCAAATATCTTATGCGGAAATGTATTTTCCTAAAGTATATTTTCCAGACTTTACTCCAGAGCAATTGGAAAAAGGAATAAAAGAATATGAAAAAAGAGATAGAAGATTTGGTAATGTAAAATAAAAATTGGTGAAAGAAATTCACCAATTTTTTAACCAAGCAATTTAAGTGCTAAGTACATTCCAAATGTAATCGCCGAAGTAATTATTAAGATTAAACTTGTATAACCAGCCATTCCCATTTTATCTTTTCTATTAAGCTCATTTAAATAATCTAAGTTTTTGTCAAATTCGGTATAACCACTAAAACCAGGTTTTGTTCTAGTTAAAGTCATTGCTTTATCTAGACTTTGGTTTTGTGTTTGATTTTGATTCATACTAGTCATTTCATCATTATAAGCATTTGTAATCATTTGATAAGCGTTATAGACATTGGGATTTGCCAGTTTTCTTGCTTCTTCCACAATTCTTTTTGTGGTCATTAAATCTTTCATAAAGGTCCTAATACTTTCATTTTGAAAATATTTATCAAAAACATCAGCATTTCTAGCGTATATGTTTAACTTATCAATATATTGACCAACATAACTTTTAATCGTTTCTTCTTCATCCTCAGTTATAACTAATTGATTAAAATAATCTTCAATTTGAGAGTTCTTATCTCCACTTTGATAAAGACCATCTTTAAAGTAAATGAAAATGTCTTCGGGATTCATATTAAAAAATACTGGGTCTATTCTACTCAAACCATAGCCTGAAAGCTTAACATAGTTTCCTTCGTAAACTAAACAATCATTTTGAATGTCATAAGAAAACCCAGCCAAATTTGGATATGTTTTTTGATAATTTCTAAGTATTATGTCATTATAGCTAACAATATTTTCATTATTTATACCATTACTCATGTTAAATCAACACTCCTATTTTCTAATATAGTTTATCAAATATTAAGAAAAAAAACAATATCTATTTTCTAACAATTATTAAATTTATCTCAAAATAAACCAAAAATTGGTTGATTTTTGACCAATTTTTATAAATTATTTATTAAAATTAACAAATCTACTATTTTGAAATATCTCTGAAAAATGATAAAGTTGGTTCGAAAGGAGGCAAATTAATGAATCAAGTAATATTAGTTGGAAGACTATCTCAGGACCCAGAATATGAAGTATCTGAAACAGGTAAAAAAAGAACAATAATAAACATTGCTGTAACAAGAGGTTTTAAAAATTCAGAAGGAAAATATGAAACTGATTTTATTAGATGTGTTCTTTGGAATGGTATGGCATCAGCTACCAAAGATTATTGTCATACTGGAGATACTATTGGCATCAAGGGGCGTGTGCAAAATAGTAGTTATGTAAATGATCAAAATGAAACTAAATACATAACAGAAATAATAGCAGAAAGAATATCGTTTATAGCATCATCAAATAAAAATCGTGGACTTCGTGAAGTTTCGGATGATAGTGACGCAATTGTTGAATGTTTCTAACATCTTCTTTTTTCAGGGGCATATACTTAATTAAGGTGATTTTAAAGTGAAACATTTTCGTAATATTGGAATACTTGCCATTGCAGCTTTTAGTTTTATTTACACAGAAAAAATAGCAAATCTTACCCTCGAAAATAGTGAAATTTATCAGAAAATTAAAAGTGAAGAACAAGATTATAATGAATCTTTTGTGAATGCTGAAATAGTTGATAATTATATAACTCCCGGACTAAATGGAAAAGTAGTAAACGTCAAAAATAGCTTTTATAACATGAAAGACTTAAATGCTTTCAACTCATACTATTTAATTTTTGATACGTCATATCCAGAAATAACCCTTGAAAATAACAAAGATAAAATTGTAAACAAAGGAAATCGTTACAAAAAAAGCGTATCATTTGTAATTGAATATAATGAGAATATAATAAATTATTTCAAAGAAAACAATATTGATGGCAGCATCTTAGTAAATATTAATAATTTTAATAAAAATGAAAAGATGGAACAAATTAACAACGATGTAAGTAAATATAAAGATTTAGAATCTTTGATTAATAAATATAGTAATAATACACATATCTGTTACGTGTCGAGTAAGAATGAAGAATTGTGTCGGAAAAATCAAAAATATCTAGTTAAAACAGATAAAATATTAAATAATAACACTTTCATAACATTAAAAAATTCTATTGAAGCAGGTGACATATACTACGTAGAAAAGAATGCAGATGTTAAAAATATTAAGATATTAATTAATAGTATTATTTACAAAGATTTGGACATTATTTCATTAAGTAAAATGCTGAGTGAAGAAAGAGATTGATTTAATTTAAGTTTTTTGGTATAATCTATTTACCGAAGAACTTATTTTTTTTAAATGAAGGTGATAATATATGAGTAAAATAAAGATTTTTGGTTTGGGAGGACTTTCTGAAAGTGGGAAGAATTCCTATGTAATTGAAGTAGATGACGAAATATATGTTTTTGATGCCGGAATAAAATTTGCAAGTGGAAATTTGCTAGGAATTGACTACATAATGCCGGATTTTAGTTATCTAGTTAAAAATAAAAAAAGAATTAAAGGTTTGTTTATAACCCATGGACATCCAGAAAATATGGGAGCTGTCCGCGACCTTTTAAAAGATATTCCAGCGTTAAAGGTATACGCAACAAAATATACTAAATTTGAACTTATGGAAGATGGTGTAAATGAAAATAATATTGAATTAATTAAACCACATAAGAAAATTAATTTTGGTAATGTTTCTATATTTCCAATTTCTGTATCACATTCTGTACCAGATGCAGTTATGTATGTTGTAAATACTAAAGATGGAGCAATATGTTATACTGGAGATTTCGTAATTGACCCAAGCATGCAAGGAGCTTATGATATGGATATAGGTAAAATTGCTTATATTGGTAAACAAGGAGTATTATGTTTATTATGTGAGTCTTCCTTTGCAGAAAAAAATGGCCATACATCTCCGAAACACAGACTTGTAAGTTTTTTTGAAGATGTCATAAAACATCATGACAAAAGAATTATTTTTTCTGTATTGCCAACTCATTTATACACAATATCTGAAATATTTGAAGCAGCAGCAAATTCCCATCGTAAAATAGTTTTAATGGGAAAAAGACTTCAAAATGTTTTAAACTTTGCCAGTAAAGAAGGATATATGCATTATAATGAAGAATTACTAGGTGATTTATCAAATATTAATGATGACAATGCCATTCTTTTAGTAATGGATGATAGAACAACCCCATATGCTAACATGAATAAAATTCTAAATGGCTATGACAAATTTATAACATTAAAACCAACAGATACAATAGTTTTTGCTGAACCACGTTATGACAGTACAGAAAAAGTTTTAGTAAAACTTCAAAATGAACTTTCAAAGTTTGGATGTGATATTGAAACTATTGATAAAGAAAAAGAAATACTACATCATGCATCTCGTGAAGATTTAATGTTAATGATTAAACTAATAAATCCAAAATTCTATATGCCAGTTAAAGGTGAATATCGTTACATGGTAAATAATGCTAATCTAGCAAGTAACTTAGGAATTCCAGATAGTAACATTTTACTTAAACAAAATGGAGATGTTGTAACATTTGAAAATGGTAAACTTATAGATAATTTTGCTAGAATTAAAGTAGATGATGTTTTAATAGATGGAACAAGTAATGATGATATCGGTGATTTAGTTATCAAAGATAGAGAAATGCTTTCTGAAAATGGTATAGTACTAATTAGTGCCACAGTTGACAAGAAAGATAAAGTTTTACTTGTGGGTCCAGAAGTTACTACTCGTGGATTTATCTATGTTAAAGATTCTGCAGACATGATTAAAGAAATAAAAGTTATATGTGAAGCCATTATTAATAGAAATATAACACCAAAATACATTGATTTTAATCAAATAAAAGTTGAAATAAGAGAAGAACTAAGTAGATACTTATATGAACAAACAGAATGTAAACCAATGATAATTGCAGTTGTTCAAGAGGTATAATATTGAAAAAATCACTCATACTATAAATGGGTGATTTTTAAATGTATGATGTAGAAGCATTAAATGAACTATATAAAATAGTTACAATGGGAATAATAGGTATTGATGAAGTAAAAGGACATATCGAGGATAAAGCATTAGCTAAAACTATGAGTGATGCCAAGAAAAAATACATGGTAAATAAGATGGATATTACAAATATGTTAAAAGAACTTGGTGAAGAACCAACAGAAATAAACATAATTATTAAAATGTTTAATGAAATTTATACAGGAATTGAACTACTTAAATGTGATGACTCAAAAATAGCTAAAATGTTAACTGAAGGTACCAACAAAGGGATTATCAAGGTGGAAGAAATACTTAACTCTGAAACAGATAAAAAAGTAACTGAACTTGCTGAAGAATTATTAGAACTTTTAGAGTTTCAAATCAAATCATGGAAATCATATTTGTAAGCAATATAAAATCTACTTGACAATATACTAAAAAAGGTATATTATATCTAGGCACTCGAGGGATTGAAAAATGGATATAAACAAAAAAAATGCCGATAGAAGGCAAGAATTAAACAAATTAATATTAGAATTAGAAAGTCAAAAAGATAGTGCCAAAGAATATTTATTAGAAATAGAATCCAAACTGGATATTGAAATGGAAAAATTAAAAAAAACAACTGATTACTCTAATAAGATGCTTTTTCAAAGGGATATTGTTATAAATGACTTTAGTATAAGCACATTATTACTCATTTGTATATTCGTCATTAACAATATCTTTTCTTTAGGTATAATACTATATCTTTTTATTGCTCTTTATGTTTGTAAGATGCCAAAATTTATAAAAGTAGCTAAAATAATTATAAAAAAAGAAATTGAAAGCACAGAACAAAGAAGAGAAACTATCAGGAAAAATATCGACAGCTTATCCGCAAATAAAAAAATAGCGGAAGAAAGATTGAAAAGTATATATTATCTATACGATAGAAATTGTGCTGAAAAAAGTGTTTTAGAAGATATAAATATGTACTTTGAGCAAAGAGAGAGTGCTGAACTCAAAAGAGCTAGATGCAAATACCAAAAAAATGACTAAACAAAAAAATTCGTTTGAAAAGATAAAAAACAATTTATCTTTTTTTTATATACTAAGAAAGTCATCCAAATTTTGTGAAATTAAACTTCGAAAATAAAAATATATAAATTCAGAATATATCCAACCGCAGAATGAAAACAATGATTGATAAAAAAATTGTTTTTCATTTTAGTGGAAAGTAAGATATGTGAAAATGTAGAAAAGCTTGAAAATCTCTATGAAAGAATGTATAATGAAAACAAGAGCAAAATAAATATAAGTAGTAGAGTCTTAATCATTCAATATTAATCTTGGTGAGAAACACAGGTTTTCATTGAAAGCAAAGAGTGCAATTGTGATATAACATAAGACTTACATTGTTGGAAATTTATGTTTTGTTCTAAGATAGAGAGGCAGGTTTTTATGGAAATAATTTATAAGTATTTTTTATATTTTATTATTTACTCATTTTTAGGATGGGTTATGGAGGTATGCACATCTCTATGGAATAAGCATAAATTTGTAAACAGAGGATTTTTAATAGGCCCTTATTGTCCGATATACGGATGGGGGTGCCTAGCTATCATATTAGTAGTGGGAAATAATACAAGTGATATTCTTAGCGTATTTTTAAAAGCAATTTTAATATGTTCACTTCTAGAATACTTTACTAGCTATTTTATGGAAAAAATATACAATGTTAGATGGTGGGATTACTCAAACAAAAGATTTAATATAAATGGTAGAATTTGTTTAGAAACAATGATCCCGTTTGGTCTACTTGCATCACTTATTATTTATGTTTTGCATCCTGCAGTTATTAAGCTTGTTGATAAATTATCTCCTACAGCACTATTTTGGGTAGCAATTACAATATTTGTTATTTATGTAATCGATAATATTATATCGACGTATATTTTATTTAAAATAAAAGGCAAGATTAAAAGTGAACGAAAAGACAATACCGAAAAAATAAAACAATATATTGAAAAATGGTTTAAAGATAATAGTATATTATATCGACGTATAAAAAATGCTTTTCCTAAATTTCAAGTATTTTTTAAAGAACTAGATATACGTAAGAAAAATAATAAGGAAGGATAAAATAATATGAATGTCGTAGGTACAATGTTCTTCAAAGATGAAAAGGTATTGATTGATAAACCGAGAAAGAGACCAACATATCAAATGATTGGTGGAAAAGTAGAAGATGGGGAAACTCCACTTGCAGCAGCCAAAAGAGAATGTCATGAAGAATTAGGTGAAAAAGCAATATTTGATGAGAATTTATTTGAATTAGTAATGGAATTTGATGAAATAGCAACAAGTGATGGAAAAACGCCAATACATTTTTATGTATTTAAATATAATGGCACTCTTGAAGGTAATCTCACTTTATCAGAAGAAATAGAAAACTTTTTATGGTACGAAAGCAGTATTGGAACTGATATATTATCAAATACCTTAAAAAATGAAGTAGTGCCATATTGTTTAAGTAGAAAATTAATAAAATGAGTAAAAAAATATTAAAAAAGATAGATTAATCTATCTTTTTTTTGTATAATAGAAGAAGAGGTGAAAGAAATGAAAATATTAGCAGTAAATGCAGGTAGTTCATCATTAAAATTTACATTAATTGAACTACCAGAAAAAAATGTTGTAGCAAGCGGATTATTTGAAAAAATCGGAATTAACGGCTCCTGCTACACAATAAAATATAATGGAGAAAAAATAACTAAAGAAGTTGATTTGAGAGACCATTCAGTTGCCGTACAAATACTAATGAATGAACTTATTGATATGGGGATAATAAGCTCATTAGATGAAATTGAAGGAGTGGGACATCGTATGGTTCATGGTGGACAAGAATTCACAGAGTCAGTTGTATTAACAGAAGATGTACTAGAAAGAGTTTCTAAATATAATGAACTTGCACCACTTCATAATCCAGCCAATATAATGGGTGTAAAAGCATTTATGAAGGCTTTACCAAATACAATTCAAGTTGGTGTATTTGACACAGCCTTTCATACAACAATGAAAGAAGCTGAATATCTATATCCAGTACCATATGAATGGTATGAAAAATATGGTGTTAGAAAATATGGTTTCCATGGCACTAGTCATAGATTCATTAATAAAACAATTAGTGAATATTTTGGCAGAAATGATTTAAAAGTTATTTCTTGTCATATCGGTAATGGTGGTTCTATAACAGCTATTGATTCTGGAAAGGTAGTTGATACATCTATGGGATTTACACCACTTGCAGGTATCATGATGGGAACTCGTAGTGGTGATATTGATGCATCAATGTTATCATATTTAGAAGGAAAAACAGGCAAAACACTTGAAGAACTTACAAATGACTTAAATAAAAAGAGCGGACTTTTAGGTGTAAGTGGAGTAAGTAGTGACTCAAGAGATGTTGAAAATGCTGCAAAAGAAGGAAATGAAAGAGCAATATTAGCACAAGAAATGTATGCTAAAAAGATAGCTAATTATATAGCAATGTATAATAATTTACTTGGCGGAGCAGATGTAATTACTTTAACTGCAGGTGTTGGTGAAAACAGTAAAACAATGCGTAAATCAATTATTGAAAAAATTGCATCTTTAGGTGTTAAATTAGATGATGAAAGAAATGATTTCCGTGGAGAATTCCGTCTTATTTCAACAGATGACTCAAAAATTCCAGTTTATGTTGTACCAACAGATGAAGAATTAATGATTGCCATGGATACAATGGAATTAAAGAACAAAAATAACTAATTAGAAAGAGTGATAAAATGAAGGAAATGTACAAAAAAATAATTAAGATAATCAAAAAATATGACAAAATAGTATTAGCTCGTCATATTAGCCCAGATCCTGATGCTATAGCAAGTCAAATAGCTTTAAGGGACTCAATTAAATTAACATTTCCGAATAAAGAAGTATATGCAGTAGGTGCAGGAGTTCATAAATTTAAATATTTAGGAGCTCTTGATAAACCTGATTTAAGTACTTTAACAAATTCTTTATTAATTGTGCTTGATGTTCCAAACTTTTACAGAGTAGATGGTATAAACGGATTAGAATACGATGCTATTTTAAAAATTGATCATCACCCAGCTGAAGACATCGTTGGTGATGTTGACTGGACTGACTCAACTAAATCCAGTACATGTGAAATGATTGCAGAACTTCTTCTTTATAGTCCACTTGCAATGGACACTAAAATAGCTGAAGATTTATATATAGGTATGGTTTTTGACAGTGACAGATTTTTACTACCAAACACAAGCGTTGAAACTTTAAAAACAGCATACGAACTTGTCAAAACAAGTAATATAAACTTTGTAAATCTTTATGATAATTTATATGAAAGAAGCATAAACGAAGAAAAATTTCGTGCATATCTCATAAATAATATAGAAATAACTGAAAATAGATTTGGTTTTATCTTTGTACCAAGTGAAGACTTAAAGAAATTTAACGTTGAACCAACAAGTGTATCAAATCAAGTTAATGATTTCTATTTCATTAAAGAACTTATGTGTTGGATGTTCGTAGTGTATGATGAAAGAAATGATATTTATAAAGCAAATATCAGAAGTCGTGGACCAGTTATCAACGAAGTAGTGGCACAATATAATGGGGGAGGACATAAATTTGCATCTGGATGTCGAACTAGTGATTATAAAGTAATTGAAGCTCTAGCAAAAGATTTAGATGCAACATGTAAAACATATAATGATGAAGAAAATATCTAATATAAAAAAGAAAAATAACAAATATATAATAACTCTAGGTGATAATACTCAGCTAGAGTTTTATAGTGATACTTTAATTAAATACAATCTATTAAAACCAACAAATCTAACAGACTTAGAATTTAAAGAAATAATTGATTATAATAACTATTATGAAGCATTTAACAAATCTTTAAAATTGATAAGTTTTAAGCAAAGAACAAAAAAGGAATTAGAGAACAAGTTAAAGGAATATTCAAGAGAGATTAAAAATAAAGTAATTGATAAACTAGAAGAATTAGGTTATTTAAATGAAGAAAAATATATAAAAAGTTATATTAATGACCAAATGAATTTGGGTACCAAAGGACCAATTTATATAAAAAAAGAATTAGAAAAAATAGGATTAAATTCGGAATTAATAGAAAGCAACATAAATGATATTGATAAAAACATATGGAAGGATAAAGTAAAAAAGATAGTCAATAAAAAAATTGTCAGTAATAAGAAACTCAGTAAGAGTAATCTTATTTTAAAACTGAAGAATGATTTAACAAATTTGGGATATGATAAAGATATGATAAATAGCGTTATAAACAGCATAGATATTGAAGATAATAATGGTATTTTAAAAAAAGAATATCATAAAGAATATAATAGATTAAGTAAAAAATATCAAAACAAAGAATTAGAAACAAAATTAAAATATAATTTATATAAAAAAGGATTCCCTTTAAGGGATATTGAAAAAATTCAAAATAGGGACTAGATTATAACAAAAAAAACTGATATAATAATTCTATAAGATAGGTGAGTTCAAATGAAAAGTAAATTATTGATTTTTAGTTTTTTTGTATATGTATTACTTCCTTTAGCGGTGGGAGCTAAAACTTATGATTGCTATTATACCGCTGCAAGTGGATTTAGTAACCCAGCAATAGCAAAAAAAACAACTCAGCCAAGTGGGCAATCAAGTAATACTACTACAAATACAACTGTATGTAAATATGATTTAAAAAAATTAAATATTGAGAGATTAAATTCAATGACATTTACTATTGATGAAAATAAATTTGAAGTAAGTTATGATTATAATAATGAAAAGGAAGTTCACACTGTTTCTTATGTTACATATAAAAATAATAAAATAACAGAAAAATCTCATGATGGAACTCACAAAGTGGCCAACTATGACTTTGTTTATAAAGACTATTTTTACCTTGAAAACTTTTTTCAATATTATGATAAGAAGCAAGGTTGTCCAGAAATATATTTATACAAAAATAAAAATGACGAATATATTGTTTATGATACTAATTATTATGAAAGTAATTCTAAAAATATTACGATAAGCTCAATAAGTGATAATAGTAATGATAATAACTCGGATAATAATAATAATAATAATAATAATTGTAAAGAAAGTAATGCAATTGCATGTAAAAAATATCAAAAAACAACGGACCTTTATAAAGGAAAATTCGATATTGAGTTGGGTGTTGTTCAAAGAGAAAAGGGTAAAAGTTACTATTTCAATATTTCAAAGAATGATTTTTCCCAAACGATGTACATAGCAAATTTCGGAACAAATAGTGATGTAGTAACCTATAAAATGTATAATTTCATGGTTAGAGATAAAGATTTTGATTTTCTATTTTTAGAAAACAATACTTTTCCTGATGATATAACATTATTAGAAGTTGACAATTTAGGTTCGTTTTATGTCTATTTAACAACATATGATAGTCCTACAACAGATGATTACAAAAATTATCCAAAACCATCTGATAGTGCGGATAAAAGAGCTGATGACCCAGTTGATAATACAAAAAAAGATTTGGAAAAACTAGGAATAACGCAAGTCAACCTTTGTTCTAACGATAGTACATCTTTACTGGTATTCCAAGTAATAGGATATATTATAATAGTTATCAAAATATTAGTGCCAATAATATTAATAGTATTGGGAAGTATAGACCTGGGAAAAGCGTCATTAAGTGGAGACGATAAAGCAATGAAAGATGCAACAGTACAATTTGCTAAAAAAGTTCTCATTGGTCTAATAATATTTTTCATACCAACAGTGCTAGACTTTTTCCTAAGTTTAATAGATGGTACAACTGAGATATCAAACAAATATCGCGGATGTAGAGATTGTATACTAAATCCTAGTGATGAAAGTAAATGTTCACCTAAAAAGTTGTCAGATGGTACAACAACTGAAAAGAATAAGGCTAAAAGTAAATCGGAAAATGGCGGCGGTGGAGATGGACGTAGTGGAAAATTCTAATAAAACAAGCCATTTTTTAGCATAAATTGCTAAATTTGGCTTTTTTTTAATAAATATTTGTGATATAATTTAACTATCAGTTTTAAGTGGGCAGGAAATCCCACTTTTATTATTAGTTATGGAGGTGTTTTATGCTAGTATTAGACAAACTTAAAATTGATTTACAAAAGGCTTTTGAAAAGACAGATATAATTGTTGATGACATAACTTTTGAAGAAAAAGGAAAGTATAAGTTTCTAACAGTAACCTTAGATAAGATCGGAGGTATTGACTTAGAAACAATAGTTGAAGCCACCAAAGTTGTAAATGAAGTAGTGGATAAAGCCGATATAACAGATGATAGCTACATATTAGATGTAGTAAGTAAAGAAAGAGGAGAGTAAAAATGAGTAAACAACAATCAAATGGAAATGAACTAATCAAGGCATTAAATGTTCTAGTAGAAGAAAAAAACATAAGCCCAGATGTAGTTTTTGAAGCCTTACAATTAGCCCTTCAGACTGCATACAAGAAAAACTTTAATTCCAAGACAAATGTTAGAGTAGACATCAATCGTGAAACCGGAGATATCAAAGTATATTCATATTACGTAGTAGTTCCCGAAATAAAAGAAGCAGAACTAGTGGAAGATGAAGAAGGAAATATTACAAGAATTGAGCCAGAAATTAATCGTGATGCTCAAATACTTTTGGAAGATGCCAAATTAAAGGTACCAAATATCAAAGTTGGTGAAACAATTGAAGAAGAAGTGACACCAAAAGATTTTGGAAGAGTAGCAGCAGGAACAGCAAAACAAGTTGTAATGCAAAAAATAAGAGAAGCAGAAAAAAACAGTGTGATTGAAGAATTTTCTGATAAACAAGATGAATTAATGATTGGTATGGTAGCAATGGAAGATCAAAATAACTACTATATTGATTTAGGTAGAACCAGAGGAATACTTCCAAAAAAAGAAACAATACCTGGTGAACAAATAATAATGGGTTCAAATATTAAAGTATATGTTAGCAAAGTTGAAAGTGGCCCAAAAGGACCAATCATCAAGCTATCAAGAAATAATTATGGATTTGTTAAAAGATTATTTGAACATGAAATACCTGAAGTTGCAAATGGCACAATTGTAATTGCTGGAGTAGCTAGAGAACCTGGTATTAGAACAAAAATTGCTTTATATTCAATTAATGATAGAATAGATGCAATAGGTTCATGTATCGGTGAACGTGGTTCAAGAATAGCTGGCATTTTAAAAGAACTAAAAGGAGAAAAAGTAGATTTGGTTTTATATAGTGAAGATCCAGCTGTATTTATTAAAAATGCTATGACACCAGCAAAAGATGTTATAGTATCAATACCAGATGCTGAAGTAAGAAATGCTCTAGTTATTGTAGGTAGTGATAATCTATCAGCAGCAATAGGTAAAAAGGGAAGTAATATTAAATTAGCTAGTAAACTAACCAAATATCATTTAGAAATTAAGACCATGGAAGAAATACAACAAGCAGGAAACAAATAATGAAAAAAATACCAATGCGCTCTTGTATCATTACTAAAGAAAAATTACCAAAAAAAGAACTAATCAGAGTAGTTAGAACTCCTGAAGGAGAAATAGTAATTGATGAAATAGGAAAAGTAAATGGCCGTGGAGCTTATTTAAAAAAAGATATTGAGGTTATAAAAAAAGCTAAAAATAATAAAGTATTAAATAGGGTACTTGAAGTAGAATTGCCCAATTCTATTTACGAAAAATTAGAAGAAATAGTACAAAAATAACGAAAGGTTGTGATTAAATGAAAGTATCAGAATATGCAAATGATGTAAATTTATCTGTAGCAGAAATTCTAAAGAAATGTCATGAACTAGCTATTAATGTTAATGCAAAAGATGACTTATTAACAGATGATGACATCATTATGCTAGATAACACCATTAATTTAATTAGTACAGATGAAGAAATTACTTATGAAGAAGAAGAAGATATCGAAGATAAAGTAGATGAAATAATGACGTCTTCAAAAGTAGATAAATCCATGAAAGAAAGTATAAGTAAAGAAAAACTAAAGAAAAAAGATACTAATAAACAAGAGTTTAATATGTTAAAAAAAGAAATGTACAAACATAAAAATAAACTTATGAAAAATGAAGCGGATGAAAATATTGTACTTTATAAAAATGGCATGAGTGTTAGTGAATTTGCAAATGTTTTAAATGTAGGTGGAGCAGAAATCATTAAAAAATTAATGGAAAATGGTTTAATGTTAAGTCTAAATGAGTCAATAGATTTTGAAAATGCCGAAATTATAGCACTTCTTTATAATAAAACTTTAAAAAGAGAAGAAACACAAGATGTTACTAACTTTGAAGAATATGAAATAATAGATAAAGAAGAAGATTTAGTAAAAAGACCACCAATTGTAACTATAATGGGACACGTTGATCATGGTAAAACAACACTTCTTGACTACATAAGAAATACACACGTAGTTGATAAAGAATTTGGGGGAATTACACAACATATCGGAGCTTATCAAACTAAATACAAAGATGAACTTATAACATTTATTGATACACCAGGTCATGCAGCTTTTACAGAAATGCGTGCCAGAGGTGCATCAGTTACAGATATCGTAATTATAATAGTTGCAGCTGATGACGGTGTAAAACCACAAACGAAAGAAGCAGTAGAACATGCATTAAGTGCAAAAGTTCCAATTATTGTTGCAGTTAACAAAATTGATAAACCGGATGCAAACATTGATAGAGTGTTAACAGAAATGGCAGAAATAGGCATAACACCGGAAAGCTGGGGTGGAGATATTCCATTTATAAATATATCTGCTCATACAGGTGAAGGAATTGATTTACTTCTTGAAACAATTCTTACAATTGCTGAAGTATGTGAGTTAAAGGCTAATCCAAATCGTTATGCAGTAGGAGCAGTTATCGAATCAAGACTTGATAAAAATGTTGGTGGCATTGCATCATTCCTAATTCAAAACGGAACTCTTAGAATTGGTGATCCAATTGTTGTTGGAACAAGCTATGCTAAAGTAAGAACAATGAAAAATGACCGTGGTGAAGCAGTTGTAGAAGCTGGACCATCAACACCAGTTGAAATCACAGGTTTAACTGAAAATCCATCAGCTGGTGATAAATTTATGGCTTTTGAAACAGAAGCAGAAGCAAAATCTGTAGCAGAAAAAAGAAAAGATGCTGCTAAAATGAATGCTGGTAAAGATAAAAAAGTATCACTTGATGATTTATTTGCATCTGTTGATGCTGGAAATAAAGAAATTAATGTTGTCTTAAAAGCCGATGTTCGTGGTTCCGAAGAAGCAGTAAAAAATGCCTTAGAAAAAATCAAAGAACAAGATGTTTCTGTTAAAGTAATAAGAAGTGGTATTGGTGCCATCACTGAATCAGATGTAGTTTTAGCTAGTGCATCAAATGCCATTATTATTGGATTTAACGTTGTAGCATCTTCTAATGCCAAAGATATAGCCAAAGACAACAATATAGATATAAGATTGTATACAATCATCTACAAACTTGTCGAAGATATTGAAGCAGCTATAAATGGTATGTTAGATCCAGAATTTGAAGAAAAAATACTTGGTGAAGCCGAAATTAGAAAAATATTTAAGTTCTCTAAAATTGGTAACATTGCTGGTTCATACATTACAAGTGGCATAGTTAAAAATGGCGCACTTGCTAGAGTTATACGTGATGGTGTAGTTATTGCAAGTGACGAAAAAATAGCATCACTTCAAAGAGAAAAAGACACAGTAAAAGAAGTAAAAAAAGGTTTTGAATGTGGTATTACTTTAGAAAAATTCAATGATTTTAAAGAAGGAGATACTATCGAGGCTTATGAAATGATCGAGGTAAAACATGCCTAAGTACAAAATAGCTCGAATAGCTAGTGATATTCAAAGATATCTTGGTGATATTTTAATAAATGAAGTAAGTGATGAAATTTTAAAACATATAACTATCACAGGATGTGATTTAACAAATGATTTAAGTTATTGTAAAGTATATTTTACTTCATTTGATAATTTAGACATAACTACTTTAGAAAAAGAAGTTAATGAAGCAGCCTCATTTATACGAGGAAAGCTCAGTGAAAAATTAGAAATCAGACATACACCTGAATTAAAATTTGTGTATGACAAATCAATTGCATATGGCGAAAAAATAGAAAAAATAATAAAGTCAATCGACGAGGGGGAATAAAAAATGATAACTTTAGTAAAAAAAATACCAGCCAAATTTGAACGTACAGTTCTAGAAGAATATTACAAATTCTTTCAAAACCAAAATGGTGAAAGAGATATTTTAAATAAAAATCTCAAATTCACAATGGACAAAGAAAAACTAACGGATAAAGAGTTGCACAATAAATCATTCATGGATTCCAAAAAAGCATTAGAAAACGAACATAATGATTTTACTTTCTTAATAGTCTTCAATGCAGAAGATAGAATACAATCCGTAGCTCGTATTTATATAACAAAAGAGTATATTCATATATGTGATATTGTTTATACAAACTACCCAGATGTTGCGGAAAAACTTCAATTATTAAATGAAATAGTTCAAAAAGTAGAAGAAATTGCTAGCTTAAATGAACAAGAAGTTGTCTTTGAAATACCAACAAATGAAAGAATAGCTACAAGGTTTGCAACTACATGTGGTTATAGCCATATGGCAGGTGACAAAGATACATATAGAACTGAACTTTTTATTAAACACATAGAAAAGAGAGAAATTAATGAACAAACTCTTAATCGTAAACAAGGAAAAAAATCTAACTAGCAGAGATGTGGTTAATGAACTAACAAAAATATTTAATACTAAAAAAATAGGTCATACAGGCACTTTGGATCCAATTGCAACCGGTGTGCTTGTATGCCTTTTTGGTAAATATACAAAACTAGTTGATTTACTGACGTCTTTAGACAAAGAATATATTGCAGAAATAAAGTTAGGAATTAAAACTGACACTGGCGATATAACAGGTAACATTATCGAAAATAAAAGTTTTAACATAACTGAAGGTAGTATAATAAAAGTATTTGAAGAGTTTCCAAAAAAATATGAACAAATAGTGCCAAAATATTCAGCAGTAAAAATAAATGGTAAAAAATTATATGAATATGCAAGAAATAACATTGAAGTTGAATTACCAAAACGTGAAGTAAGTATATATTCTCTTGAATTAATAAAATTTGATAAAAATATAATTAAATTTAAAACACATGTTTCCAAAGGAACATATATTAGAAGTCTAATCGAGGATATATGTGAAAAATTAGGTACCGTAGGTACAATGAATAATCTGATAAGGACTAAGCAAGGCAATTTTGATATAAAAGACTCATTTACATTAGATGATATAAATAATGGTAATTTTAAATTTCAAAACATTCACGAATTTTTAAAATATCCAAGTATAGAAATAAATGATGAATTAATTAAAATTATAAAAAATGGTGGAAGAATTAAAAATATTTATAATGTTCAAGATAAAGTAATATTTACATATCAAGGTGAAGATATAGCAATATATGAAACAAATAATGAAACTTTAAAACCATACATAATGTTTTAAAGTTTTTGTTTGAAAAATTTTTTTCTTCACAAAATAATATAAAACAATTGTATATAAAATAAAACTATGCTAATATAAAAAGATGGAGGTAACTTATGCAAATAGACAATATTGAAGAACTAATTAATAAAACAAATATTACAGCATTTGTCCATACATCAGACATTGTGGAAGGCAAGAAATATGATGCAAGTAAAATATCTCCACTAAATCAAAAAGAAACTACAGGATTAACTGAAAAAATAAATTATTATTGGTATGAAGTGGATGATGAGAAAAAACCAACATACTATGATGTATCTATTATGATTGAAAACAATAAAAGAATTATTAGAACATCATGTGATTGCAGAGACTACCGAAGCACCAGAAGTTGCAAACACATTGCTGCAGTAATATTAAATAATTATGAAGAAATGTTTGGTACGATGTTTATTAACATTCCAAAGATATCAAGTAGTATATTAGAAAAATTCATTACAAGTGAAGAAAATATTATTAAAAAAGAGTTAACAGTTAATTTGATAATTAATGTTACAGAAAGAAAAAGCAATTATTACTACTATTACAATTCAATTGACTGCACAGTAAAAATACTTATCGGAGATGAAAAGTTATATACTTTAGGAAATCATGCTAGTGCTTTTAAAAGTGTATATGAATCCGGAGAAGGTGAAGTTTATTTTGGCAAAAGTTTTACATATAATCCTCAAAAATATTATCTAAGTAGTGATGCAGAAACAATTTTAAAAGCCTATTATAATACTTTTGATGATGGAGGATATAATTATATCAATACAACATCTTTAAAGAAATTTTTGAGTAAATTAAAAAAAATAAAATTTGTTATTAACAATTATGAAGCTGATGGTATCAATGAATATTTTCCAATTGATACAAATTTAGTAAAGAAAGATAATATTTATGAATTAGATTTTGATTTAGAAAACATAGAAAACTTAATAGATGATGATTATGAATATATATTTTACAAAGGAAAGCTATATCATTTAAATGCTAAAGAACAAGAATTAATCGAAGATTTAAAACAGAATGAATTAGATAAACTAATAATCTCTAAGGATAAACTGGACTTATTTAATAAAGGTCTTCTTAAAGTAGTTAGAAAAAAATTAAAAATAGATTCATCCGTTGATGACATAGTTTTACCAAGTGTTATTAAAGCTAAACTTTATTTTGATATTAGAAATGAATATATAATTTCTAATATAGTATTTAATTATGACGATAAAGAAATAGATTACTTTAATAAATCAAATGAAATACTACGAGATATAAATTTTGAAACAAGTGTCTTAAATGATATAGGCAAATATGGTTTTATACTCGAAAAAGATAAACTAGTTTTACGTGATATAGAGTTAGAAGTAGAATTTTTAGAAAATGGTCTTGAACAACTTGCTATCAAATACGAAATATTTACAACTGAAAAATTTAAAAATATTAAAATTAAAAAGAAAACATCTGTATCATCAATGTTTGGCATAGGTCAAGATAATATATTAAGTTATAACTTTAATTTAGGTGATATTAATAGTAGTGAACTAGTAAGTATATTTGATAGTATTAAAGATAAGAAAAAATATTATCGTCTTAAAAATGGTAATATTATAAATCTTGAAGATGAATCATTGCAAGAATTAAACAATTTAACTGAAGAATTAGAACTAACTGACGAAGAAATAATAAATGGCAAAGGAAACATATTAAAATATCGTGCTATTTATCTAGATAGTTTAAAGAAAACAAAATATTCAATTATTTCCACAGACAATTTATTTGACAACTTTATAAAGAATTTTTATGAATATAAAGATAGTAATTTGAGTTTAGAAGATACAAGTATTTTACGTGATTATCAATTAACCGGAGTAAAATGGCTATACAATTTAGCTAAAACAGGTTTCGGTGGTATTCTTGCAGATGAAATGGGGCTAGGTAAAACAATTCAGGTCATCTATTATATAAAACAAATGTTAAAAGATAATCCAACATCTAAATTTTTAATAGTGGTTCCAACATCACTTGCATACAACTGGGAACATGAGTTTGATAGTTTTGCAAGCCAAATAAAAAAAGCAATTTGCATAGGTTCAAAAGAAAAAAGAAAACATATTTTAAAAGATTTAAATAAATTAAATGTAATAATCACTACATACGGCTTATTACGTGAAGATGAAGAAATATATGAAAATTTAAGTTTTAATACTATGATAATTGATGAAGCACAAAATATTAAAAATAATCATGCTGGTATTACAAAAGTAGTAAAAAGTATAAAAGCGGAAACAAAATTTGCTTTAACAGGTACCCCGCTTGAAAACTCAATACTCGAATTATGGAGTATATTTGATTTTATTATGCCAGGCTATTTAGCAAATTTAACTAAATTTCAAAGTAAATATAAAATTAAAGATTTTGATGAAGATAGTGAAATTTTAATTAAAGGTTTAAGCAAACAAATTACTCCATTTATTTTAAGAAGAAAGAAAAGTGATGTAGTTAAAGAACTTCCTGAAAAATTAATAAATGACATATACATTGATTTAAAAGATGAACAAAAGAAACTATATGTGGCAGAACTAAACAGAGTAAAAGAAGAAATGGATAAGATTATTAAAGAAGATGGAATGAATAAAGCTAGATTTTTAATTCTTCAGTTACTTACTAAATTAAGACAAATTTGTATAGACCCAAGTATCATATATGATAACTACACTGATGGCTCAAATAAAATTGAGCAGTTGGAAAATATTGTAAGTGAGTATACTAAAAATGATCATAAAGTATTAATATTTTCATCATTTAAAACTGCTTTAAACATAGTTAAAGAGAAATTAAATAATAACAAAATTAGAACTTATATGATTGATGGATCAGTACCAGCCAAAACCAGAATAGAAATGGTAGATAATTTCAATAAAAATGATGATATAAAAGTATTTTTAATAATGTTAAAATCTGGAGGAACAGGATTAAATCTAGCATCAGCAGATGTTGTCATTCACTTAGATTTATGGTGGAATCCTCAAGCAGAAAACCAAGCAACAGATAGAGCCCACCGAATAGGTCAAACCAACACCGTTGAAGTAATTCATTTAATAACCAAGGGAACTATTGAAGAAAAAATATTAGAACTTCAAAATAAAAAGCGAATATTAAGTGATAAATTAATAGATGGAGAGATAAGAGATAAAAATATTATATCAGAGCTTACCAAAGAAGATATTGAAAAACTATTATCATACGAAAATAAGGAATAAAAAAAGAAATGTTAATTTAGTTCTCGAACTAAATGCATTTCTTTTTGATTTGGATATAAATTTTCAAGTAATTGATATTGTATAGCTAAGTCAAGTGCTAAAGTAACAAGAACTTCTTTAGCTTTAGTATAATCGCTACATACTATTTTTTCAGTTCCATCAGGCATTATAAAAGTTTTTTTATTATGTTCATCAACTTTAATGTTTTGCATTTGTGTTTTATGAATTTGATATATTCTATTATGAAGTCTAGGTGAACCCACAAATAATGTGATTTTATTAATAGGGTCGACAACAAGCTGTGTTCCAGCAAACCCAGGTGACATAAAAGAACGGCCTGAAAGACGAGGGTAAACAGATAAAAACTTAGGATCTGGTTGCTTCAAATATACTAATGAACCATAAAACCTAGTATATTTATCATCATCTTTAAATCCGGTTTCTGTATCGCTCATAGATAATAAACTATTTTTTGATATTAATTCTTCGTTAATTAAAGCTTCCGCAAGTTTTATCATATCATCTTTAGTGGAAAAAAATCCGGCATGACCTGGAGCAACACCTTCTTTTTGACCAATAGCATTAGCTTTAGGATCATGAACAGTACCAGGAACATTATCATATCTAGTTATAGCACTGCCATCCTGAGTAATAATAGTAGAATAATTTTCATTAGCAACTCTATCTAATTTATAATATGGAACATTTAAAAAAGTATCGTTCATACCACATTTTTTTAATATTTCTGTTTCTACAAAATCTGTAAATTTCATGTTAGTAACTTTTTCAATTAAGACTCTTAATATCATAGCCCCAATATCAGTATAGGCATTTTCAATGTTAACATCTCTTGGATAAGCTTGATATAATATTTCTAAGGCCTTATCTTTGTCCTGAACAGAGTCAACCCTAATCGGAGTAGCAACACTAACTCTAAATTTGAGTAGATCATAAATCGTTGTATTTCCTAAATTTTTAAATTCAGGTACATACTTATTAACTGGATCAAAAACATCAATTAAATTTTTCTCAGCAAGTATTAATGTTGCCACTGCAGTAAAAGTTTTAGAAGTAGAAGCTAAATCAAAAATAGTATTCTTTTCCATAGGTAATTCTTCCCTAACTAAAATTCCGTTTCTCATGACATATTCTTGTCT
Source organism: uncultured Bacilli bacterium (assembly GCA_934101495.1). Taxonomy (GTDB): domain Bacteria; phylum Bacillota_I; class Bacilli_A; order RF39; family UBA660; genus Onthocola_B. Next base: position 36,581 of record CAKORG010000001.1, on the reverse strand, counting down.
ATTACCACATATTACAGTATCTCTATTTTTAAAAGTTCCAAAGTCTAAAATAAGCCCCGGAGTAATTTGTGTATCTTTAACAAAATTATCAATTATTTCTTTTAATCCACTTTGAAGAAATAGTTTTAATCTAAGTGTAGTCAAACTAGCATAAGAATTTTCTTTTATAATCTTCATGACAGGTTTAAGAAGTTTCTCATAATCTTTTTTAGTATAAATATCTTGTAAACAAGGTATATTAGTATCATTTTGATTTTTTATTAATGTATCTAAATATTTTTTATATATTATATATTTCATCTTATTATCCCCCTAAGATAATCATATTATAATAAACATTAAAAAATTTGTCAATTTGTAGTGCATTCTTTTCCAATATGTGGTAAAATGAAAACGGTGAAAATATGAAAAGGACAAATAAGACAACAGAAGTAAAATGCACAGATTTTGCAAACACAATTTACAATATTAGAAAGGAAAGAGATATTACTCAAAAAGAACTCGCCGATTTAATTGGTGTATCCGATAGAACTATTTCTAAATGGGAAAACGGTTCAACAGTACCAGATCTCGAAACAATAAAGAAATTATGTAAAGAGTTAAAAATATCTCCAGACTCTATAGTAAAATCCGAGAAAAACTACAAAGATATACTCCAAAATTTAAAAAGAAAACTAGGACATATCTTAAACTATATTTTAAATCACATATTTTTGATAGGTTTTATAGTAACATTTATACTATTACTAGCTTACTTTATTAATAATTATAATACAATAAGAATTTACAATTTAACTTATGAAAGTGAAAATATTACTTTCGATGATGGTTATTTCTTCAAAACAAAAGTATTAAATATAATAACTATCAACAACATTAATTTAGAGAAAATAAACTATGAACCAACAAGTATTAAACTAGAATTATATACATATTTGAATGGTGACAAACATGTCATTTTTGAAAGTAATTCACTTGACAACATTTATATAGAGGAAAGCAAATCCTATACAGATTTATTAAAAAAAGATGTAATTGAAAACATCAAGAACAATTTATATATTAAAATTTATACAACTGATATAGATAACAATAATTATTCTTATGAAAGCAAATTAATACTAAAACAAAAGTTGAATAACAATAAACTTTGTTATAAAGAATACATCAAAGAACAAAATAAAGGCATAGAGGATTTGGGACTACAAAATCCTTTTTTAGTGCTCAAAGAAAATGATTATAATGAGGATAGTACAAAACAAGTAGTAGAAAATAATAATAGTATCAATAAATTAGAAAGTTTAGGTTTTACTTATGATGAGGGAACTGAAACATATAATAAAATAGATGAAGATGGTGGTATTATTGAATATAAGCCAAGTTCAAGGATTATAAAAAAAGAAAGATTAGATAATGGTTTGAAATATACAACTAGATATGTAGTAGATAGAAACACAGTTACATTTCTTGTTTCGGAAGATAAAGGCAAAATAATTTACAATGTTCAATATTTTTTACAATCGAAAACATATTCTTGTGTAACTGAAACATGCAAAAATAACAAAAAAGAAATTGACTACATTCTCAGTGTTTATAACGAAATAATGAGTGTTCTCTAAAACGAGAAATGCAACTCCCGCGATTTTCTATTTCCTTTTTCGACATAATCTGATACGATGAATGTGGAACAGAGAGGAGGTGCACTTGAACAGCTGAAAAAAATTATTATGACTATTTCATTTCTGTTAGTTATGATTATTTCAACTAATGTAAAAGCAGCAAATCTAACAGATGAGGAATATGCAAGACTTAGAAACGTATTTTCAGATACACGAATATCTTTTATGAGTGATGAAGAAGCAGCAAGATATTTAAGTTATGATTTAGAACACAGCAACAAAGTAAGTAAGTACTATAAGGTTACAGAGACAACAAATGGAACGATTACAACAGAGGTCAGCAAAGAAGAAGCAATAACGGCAGCAGAGACAGAGAATAACATATCCCCAGCGGCTACTTATCATACAACATCATATAAAAATATTGAAATTTATACTTCACAAACTGGAACTAATACTTATCTTATTTATGTAACTAATAACTGGTTAATAAATCCACGAGTAAAATCTTATGATGTAATGGCAATGAGAGTTGATGATGCAACAATCAGTTCTGGAACTCAAAGTGGTGTACAATTTTATACAACAAATGGAATAACAGACGCAGTAAATTACTCATATCAAGGAACAAATATGGTTTTAAGTTCAAATGGTTTTGGTATATCAATGAATCTAGTAGATGCCGCAAGTGGGTTTACATGTGAAATTCAAGCAATTGTAACTGCAACATCTCAGTGGGCTACAGTATATGGTAGCTATCAACATGCAATGACAGCAGTTACACTCGCACAATCAAAATCATACACAATAAGTCACAATGGTTATGGTAAAGTTATTAATTTTGCCACAGCTGTTCAAAATGATTATGATAACATGCGAGGAGTATCAATCAAACTTGGATACACAGCATAGTATAGGCTCTGAGGTGCTATCAAATCAAAAAACTATAAGAGCATATACAATTTATAGAGGTTGTAATTGGTATTCAACAACAGTCAATTTAATAGTGTAGGAACTATGAGATGTTTGTGTTTAACATATATAATATATTAAGCTTTTGTAGTGCAAAAAATCATCTTAGAATATTGCAACATTTCTATTAATCCACCATTAAACTAATTGTAGGAATAAAATCTACCCACATATCATACGATTAGAATAGAAAAATGAAAGATGGTGGATTAATGGAAAAAGAAAAAATTATATCATCAATAGCAAAGCGCGGGGATGGTGAAATCTACTTAGGAGTAGTTGGAGCTGTTCGTACAGGTAAATCAACATTCATTAAACGATTCATAGAAAATCTAGTTGTACCAAATATAACAGATGAATATGAAAAGAAAAGATGTTTAGATGAAATACCTCAAAGTGCACAAGGTAAAACTATCATGACAACTGAACCTAAATTTGTCCCAAGTAATGGGGCCTCAATCAAAGTCGGCGAATTCGAAACAAGCATCAAGTTAGTTGATTGTGTAGGTTATGTCATTCCTGAAGCTAATGGTTTTGTTGATGAAGAAGGAAATCCAAGGATGGTAAAAAGTCCATGGTTCGAGGATGCGATTCCCTTTGTTGAAGCGGCCGAAATAGGAACAGAGAAGGTTATCAAAGATCATGCAACAATAGGGATTGTTGTTACAACAGATGGTTCATTCGGTGAAATCAAAAGGGAATCTTATCTCGATGCAGAAGAAAAAGTTGTAAGTGAATTAAAAACTATTGGAAAACCTTTCATAGTTATTCTAAATAGTATTCACCCAACTAATACTGAAACACAAGAACTAGCAAGAAACTTAAGTGATACCTATGATGTGCCAGTAATGCCAATAAGTGCAGAATTAATGAATGAAAAAGAGATAATGGAAATACTTAAAACAGCACTATATGAATTCCCAGTTTTAGATATAAAGGTTAAAGTGCCAGAGTGGGTAAATGTATTACCAAGTAATAATGAAATCAAAATGCATTATTTAGAAAAGATTAAAGAAAGTGTAATCAGTGTTGAAAAAGTTAAAGATGTAGACTATATATTGGAACATTTCAGTGATTCAGAATACATATCTAACTCCTTTATATCGGAATTAGATGCATCCACGGGAACTGTTACAATAACATTAGAAAGTTCAAATGAACTTTACACTCAAACACTTAAATCTTTAATGGGAGATATGGTAACTACTAAAGCAGGACTTTTAAAAATATTTGCTAATTATAAAGAAGATAAAGAAGAAATGGATTCTTTAAGAGGAGCTATAAAAATGGCCAAAAGTACTGGTTATGGAATAGTATATCCTGGAATAAAAGAATTAAAACTTCAAACACCTGAACTTGTAAAACAAGGAAGCAGATATGGGGTAAAACTTAAAGCTGTTGCATCAAGTATTCACATGTTAAAAGTAGATGTCGAGTCGACTTTTGAACCAATAATAGGTAGTGAACTTCAATCTAAAGAATTAATTGATAGATTAATGAAAGATTATGAAAATGATGCATCAAGTATTTGGAAAAGTGAAATATTTGGTAGAAGTTTAGAAGCAATTGTCCAAGAAGGTATTCAAGCAAAACTTAGCATGATGCCAGATAATACAAGATATAAACTTAAAGACACAGTTTCTAAAATAGTAAATAAAGGTTCAAATACTTTAATTGCAATAGTAATTTAGCTATTGCTTTTTTTATTAAAAGTTAAATAATAAAAAATCTAGAAGAATGATTTCTTCTAGATTTTATAAGACTTTCAATGGTGGGCTGTTAGGGATTCGAACCCTAGACCCATTGATTAAGAGTCAATTGCTCTACCAACTGAGCTAACAGCCCATTTCAATGTTTATTGTTTTAATTCAAACAACAAATAGATTATATCAAAAAGTTACCCATAATGCAAGGTATTTACATAAAATAATTGTTAATTTTTAGAATAAATGTTATACTTAAATAAAGAATAGGAATGGTTGTTATGTTTGGTAAGATAAAAAGGATAAATAACAATGAAGTTACAATTGAAAATATATCTGGAAAAGCCATATCTAGTTTAATTGCATGTCACGTTATTTTTCTGGAAGATAGTAGAAAAATAGTTGGTGAAGTAATATATATAGATGAAGTAGAAGCCAAAATACTTTTAGTTGGTGAAATAATAAATAACAAATTTAATGCTGGTATAGTCAAGAAACCTAGTGGTATAGCCCCAGTTAGAGTTATATATAAAGAAGAACTTGAACTTATCATAGGAAAAAATGAAATTCAAAAAGACTTTCTATTACTGGGATCCTCAGCCATATATAAAAAATTTAATGTGTCCGTTTCTTTAAATGATATATTTGCAAATCACTTAGCTGTAATTGGCAACACTGGTTCTGGTAAATCTTGTGGAGTAGCTAGAATTCTTCAAAATTTATTTTTTATAAACAAACCCATAAATTCTCACATAGTTTTATTTGATGCCTATGGTGAATATGTAGAAACATTTAAAAATATAAAAAATTTAGGTTTAAATTTTGCTAGTTTTTCAAATAAACCTAAAAAAGATAAAGAAGCTCAACTGAAGTTTCCAGCATGGTTTTTAGATGTTGATGATCTAGCATTATTACTTCGAGTTTCTAGTCCGGATCAATTACCAGTTTTAAAAAAATCGTTAAAATTAGTTAAAATATTTAAAAGTAATACCCCAGAAATTAAAAGATATAAAAACGATATCATAGCTAAATGTTTGGTGGATATATTAACAAGTGGAAGATCATCGAGTACTATCAGGGACCAAGTAATTGCAGTTTTAACTCATTATAATACTGAAGATTTAAATCTTGATTCAACTATACACCAACCAGGCTATGACAGAACATTTAGGCAATGTCTTTTAATTGATGATTCTGGAAAAATGAATGCAATTTTCGAAGTTATGAAGTTTTTACAACAATTTGAAAATGTAGATTTAGAAAGCATAGATATTGTAGATGCTATGTGTTATTCTCTTGAAGATTTATATAGTGCTCTAGAATTTTCTCTTATTAGTGAAGGAACGATTAATAATGATATAATTTATAAAGAGATGAATATTTTAAAAACAAGACTTCAAAGTATAATAAATAGTGACACTAAACACATATTTAATGTTGATGAATATATTGGAAAAGAAGAATTTATAAGAGATATGTTTATTAAAAATAATTTAGTAAATATAGATTTAAGCGATATTGATGACGATTTTGCTAAAGTACTAACTAAAATATATAGTAAACTTTTATTTAATTATACAACTTCATTAGAAAAAAGAGGTAGCTTGTCATTCAATATTATTTTGGAAGAAGCGCATAGATATGTGCAAAATGATAATGATATAAATGTAATTGGTTATAGCATATTTGATAGAATTACTAAAGAAGGAAGAAAATATGGAACACTTCTTACATTTATTACGCAAAGACCTAGTGAACTTTCTACGACTTCTTTAAGTCAATGTGCAAACTTTATAGTATTCAGAGTATTTCACCCAGCAGACTTAGAGATTGTAAGAACAATGAGCACCAATGTATCAATGGCTAATATTGAGCAAATTAAATCGTTATCACCAGGAGCTGCATTTGTGTTCGGGGTAGGTTTTAAAATACCGACATTAGTTAATTTTGAACTTCCAAATCCAATTCCAGAAAGTACAAGTGTTAATGTTAAAAACATTTGGTTTTAATTTAAGACTATTCTAAATTGCATTAGAATAGTTTTTTTGCTATAATTAATAAGGAGGGTAATTATAATGGGCTTATTTGATAAATTAAAAAATATAATTAGTAAAAAAGAAAAAATAGAAATAAAAGATGAAAATGTACAAAAATATGATGAAGGTTTAGAAAAATCAAGAAATGAATTTGTTTCTAAACTTAGTATGCTTGGTATTAAATATACTAAAATAAATGATGAATATTTTGATGAACTTGAAAATATTTTGATTATGGCTGATATTGGTGTTAACACCATTATGGATTTTATGGATAGACTTAGAAAAAGAGTAAAATCTGAAAATATAACTGATACTAAATATTTAAATGAAGTTATTGTTGATGAACTTTTTATAATATATGTTAATAATGAATCTATAACTGATAAAATAAAAATGGCTGAGGATGGACCAACAGTTATACTTATGGTTGGTGTTAATGGAGTAGGTAAAACCACAACAATTGCCAAACTTGCCCATAAATATAAAAATGAAGGCAAAAAGATAATGTTAATAGCAGGTGATACATTTAGAGCTGGAGCTGTTGAACAATTAAAAATTTGGGCAGATAGAACTAATTCTTTATTTTATGGTAAAGAAAATACTGATCCTGCTGGAGTTATTTATGATGGCCTTTTAAAAGCAAAAGAAGATGGCGCTGATATTGTTTTAATTGATACTGCAGGTAGACTTCATAATAAAGTTAATTTAATGAAAGAACTAGAAAAAATAAATAAAGTTATTGGCAAGATTATTCCCGGAGCACCTCATGAAACATTACTTGTAATTGATGCCACAACCGGTCAAAATGGAATTATGCAAGCTAAAGCATTTAAAGAAATTACTGATATCACAGGTATAGTTTTAACTAAACTTGATGGAACTGCTAAAGGCGGAATTGTGCTTGCCATAAAGGAAGATGTAAATATTCCTGTTAAATTTGTAGGACTCGGAGAAAAAATGACAGATTTAATTCCATTTGATATAGAAAACTATATTTATGGTTTATTTAAGGATTTGATGTAATGGAAGATTTTGTATATTATGGCGAGCTTTTTAATATATATGGTTCACTATTAAATGAATCAAATAAAAAATATTATAAGTTTTATTATGAAGAAAATTTTACTTTACAAGAAATAGCGGATTTAGAAAAAGTATCTAAAAGTTATGTAGGTAATATAATTAATAAGACAAGTAAAAAGTTAGAAGAATATGAAAGTAAATTACATATTTATGAAAGTAGAAAAAACTTAAATGAGGCATTATTAATTGATGATATTAAAGAAATAAAGAATATAATTAAGTATATTTTAAATTGAAAAAAATAAACAAATATGCTAAAATATTTATAACAAAGAGGTAGGAAGTTATGAAGAAGTATATTTTAGTAGGTTTGTTTTTTTTATTGGTTGGAGCATTTCCAGTTTATGCACAACAAGGTTGTTGTTCACATCATGGTGGGGTTGCGGGTTGTAACTCTTATGGTAGAACTATTTGTAAGGATGGTACTTTAAGTCCAACATGCACTTGTGCTCCACAAATAATTTATGGATGTACAGATAGTGGTGCCAAAAACTATAATAGGAATGCTAATCAAAATGATGGAAGTTGTATTTATTATAAAAAAGGTTGTACAGATAAAGATGCACTAAATTATGATAAGACGGCAGAAAAAGATGATGGAAGCTGTATAACTAAAGTATTTGGTTGTATGGATAAAGCAGCCAAAAACTATAATAGAAATGCTAATCAAAATGATGATAGTTGTGTTTATTATAAAATGGGATGTACAGATAAAGATGCACTAAATTATGATGAAATGGCAGAAAAAGAGGATGGAAAGTGTACTTATGATAATGATGAACCAGAAAGTGATGGAGGCATTGTTCCTGGAGTTATTGGAGTTAGCTTAGTGGGCACAACAGCTGTATTAATAAAAAAAAGAAAGTTTAAATTGTTCTAATAAAAAATAATAATCATAATAATTAGTAAGGTGTATATATGAAAAAGATTTTATTAATTATTATGAGTTTTTTATTTTTAACTCTAGGAGTTAAAGCCGCAGAAGATTTTGCTCCGAATGCCAAAAGTGCTATTTTAGTGGATAATCTATCTGGTAAAGTGCTTTATGAAAAAAATGCTGATGAAAAGTTAGCACCAGCATCAATGACAAAACTTGGAAGCATGCTTCTAATTATGGAAGCAATAGATAATGGAAGTCTAAAACTAGAAGATAAAGTAACAATAAGTGATGAAGCAGCTAACATGGGAGGAAGTCAAGTATTTTTACAAGCTGGTGAAGTTTACACAGTACATGATTTACTTAAAGGAATAGCTATAGCAAGTGGTAATGATGCTGTGGTAGCAATGTCAGAAAAAATTGGTGGTTCACAAGTAGCTTTTGTAGAAATGCTTAACAAAAGACTTAAAGAAATTGGTGCAGTAAATACCAACTTTGTAAATGCTCATGGACTAGATGCTGAGGGGCATTATTCAACAGCCAGAGATATGTCAATTATTGCTAGAGAACTTTTGAAACATCCAAAAATATTAGAATACACAAGTATATATGAAGAATATTTAGAAAAAAATGATGGTTCAAGAATTTGGCTTGTTAATACCAACCGATTAGTTAGATTTTATGAAGGTGTTGATGGACTTAAAACTGGATTTACAAAAACTGCAGGTTATTGTTTAACAGCAACAGCTAAAAAAGATAATTTTCGATTAGTATCTGTAGTAATGGGGGAAGATACAACTGAAAATAGAAGTAGTGATACAGTTAAAATGTTAAATTATGCATTTAATACTTATAAAATTAATATAATTAAAACTAAGGGCGAAGTACTTGGAAAAGTAAGAGTAGAGCGTGGAAAAAAAGATGTTACAAACATTGTTTTAGCACAAGACGCTACAGAACTTTTAAAAAATACTGATGCTTTTACGAATTATAAATTTAATTTATTAGTTGATAAAATAAAAGCTCCGGTTAAAAAAGGCGATATAGTGGGATTAGCACAAATAATTGATGATGATGGAAATATTATTGATGAGGTTGATGTAACTGTGGAAAAAGATGTAAAAAAAGCAAATATTTTAGATTATATAATTAGAAATTTAAAAGTCTTAGGAAGAGGAAAATCCTTACTGAAACAATGATTTGATAAAATAAAAAAAAGCCCTATGAGGCTTTTTATATTGTCTTCTTACACAACTTTCTTTCGCGACTCATACCAATTAACTCATGTGCTGGAGCAATGATATCACCATCAATAAGCTCCATAATCCTAGAATTTGTTGCATATCTCTCACGATAAATTTCTTTTTCTTTTTCGTCATCAAATAATAAAGCTAACAAAAATTCAAGACGTCTTTCTTCATCAGGTTCTTGCCCAATTTTTTGTGCATATTTAACCTTATAATAATTTTCATCGAAAGTATTTAAATCGTGTGAAATTTGAATAAGTCTAGCAAAAAGATTAATGTTTGCAAGCAATTCTTTATAATCAATTTCTCCATTTGCCATTCTAAACTCAATAGTATTCTTTTCAGGTTTATTTATATTTTGAAGATTAAGACCACAATGTCTAGTCCTCATAATGTTCTTTAAAGCTTTAACATAATCGGAAAAAGATTCAGCATTATCTAAATCTCCATTAGATATTGAAATCAAAAGTCTATCTTTAATTTTACTAGCATATTTTTCAATACTTAATCTTTTCTGAGAACAACTTCTATCAGAAATTTTATAAATTATATCTTCACAATTGGTAAATAAATATAACAACATTGCATAATCTTCTTTAGTTTTGAGATAACTAGCACCAATATGAATATGACCCCCACATGTATCGTCAGTAGCAAATCCACACTTTTGCAAAGCAGTACAAACTGCTTCGAGTTCTGCTAAATCTTTTTGATTATAATGCATTATTGGTGAAACAATTTCAAATCCGCTTTTAACCGAAGTATCACTCTTCACATCAAATCTTCCTAATAAACAAGGCATATTTTTAAATAAACTAATATTTTCATTCGTTGTTTCTAATTCAACACCTATGGTTATTCCTGATGAAATGGATTGTGAAGATACTTTGCATCCTTCGGTTAAATACATTTCCTTTTTATCGGGACTATTTGAATTCAATAAATATTTTAATCTTTCGTCATGTAAGTTACTTATTAAATATTGCTCTAACTCACTAAAATATCCAAAGCGATAATGTACATTCTTAATATATTCCATTTTATCTTCATCTGTTATAGCTTCACTAAAGTATTTTAATAATAATTCTTCATTTTGTGTAGCGACAACAAATATTGCTTTTAAATGAATGCTTAATGATTTCATTTTATCCAAAAACTCATAAGCAATATCAGCTAGTTCTTCATCCGTAAATAGTTTTTTAAAAGCTTTTAAGTCAAATTCTCTAAAGAAAACAGAATATTTATCAAACATTTTATATCTAAGGTCTTCGTTCTTAATTGATAAAATTCCTATTAAAAACACATCAAGTTCAAGTTCATTTTGAAATACAAAGAAATCCATAATAAATTCGTCAGGCTGATTTTCAAAAAAAACTTTTAACTCTGATCCTCTCATTTCATTCATAAATGTCCCCCGCATCACTAACATTGTATCATTTTCATTGGTATTTGTCAAATTGATGTAAAGAAAAAAAGAATAAGTAAATCTCATTCTTCAAAATCTTCGATTTCAGTTTTTGATTTATGTGGCTCATCAAATAATAGTCCATTATAATTTCTTTGTCTTAAAGCTTCATAAAGCATTATGGCAACTGTATTAGATAAGTTGAGAGCTCGTACATTAGAAGTCATAGGCATTCTCATACATTTATCAATGTGGGGTTTCAAAATATCTTTTGGTATACCTGTGGATTCTTTTCCAAAAACAAAATAGATATTTTCATTTAAGTTACTATAATCAAAACTAGAATGTGGTTTATGACCATATCTCGTTAAAAAATAAAATGTACCATTTTGATTCTTACTTAAAAAATCTTCCCAACCCTCATATACATACCACTTTAATTTATCTATATAATTAACACCACTTCTTTTAAGTGAAGCATCATCAACTTTAAAACCTAAAGGTTTAATTAAATGTAGAGTAGTATTAGTTGCCACACAAGTTCTCATTATATTACCAGTATTCTGAGGTATTTCCGGCTCAAATAAAACAACATTTAACATAATTTCACTCCTTAAAAAAGGCCATTATTGGCCTTGGTATTCATAAATATCTAAAAGCTTTTGAAAATCTCCAGCGTTTATAACATTATTATCATTTCTATGAACTGTATTTACAACTTTACCATCTCTATAAAAAAGTATTACAGGAATTTTAGTAATTTTATCTGTTCCAAAAGCATTATTTAATCTTGTTAAGTAATTATCTTCATTTAACATATCTTTTACATTTATATAATAGAAAGAGTCACTTAATTTATATTTATCAATAATAGTTTTTAAGCCTGTTTCTAATTTATAAGTATCTTTATCACCAGTATAAGTAATTAAAACAAAATATTCATTAGGTGACTCAGTAAGAATTTGATTAACTTCATCTAAATTCTTAATTTCTAAGCTTACTGTACCAGTACTGACTAAATAACTTGTACTATATTTTTCTGTTTCATTAGTTTTATTAACTCTGTAAACATAAAATATAATCAGAATTAATAAAAGTACAACTCCTAAAATAATTAAAAAGTTTTTAGAAGCAAATATATTTTTAGCTTCTTTCATTTCATTAACTTCTTCTTTTGTTTTTTTTATATCATTTGTATTTGCCATACACACCATACCTTTCATTTATAATATAACACATTATTTTATATTTTTAAATAATTTTCTTATTCTTCGACATTATTTTTCTCTAACTTTACTAAAACTTCACGAGGTTTAGAACCATTTTGAGGTCCAACTATGCCACGAGCTTCAAGCAGATCCATCATTCTAGCAGCTCTGTTATAACCAAACCTAAATCTTCTTTGAATTAGTGAAGCACTAATTTTGCCTGTTTGAATAGCAAATTCCACAACATCATTATATGCATCATCATCTTCACCACCAGCGCTAGAAGAACCTGAACCACTTGAAGTATTTTGACTAACATTTTCAAATGTTTGATCATATTTAGCAGTACCTTGATTTTTACAAAAATCTATTAATCTTTTAATTTCATCATCATTTATAAAGCACCCTTGAATTCTTGTTGGTGCAGATTCACCCATTGGAAAATATAACATATCACCTTTACCAAGAAGTCTTTCAGCACCTCTTTGGTCAAGAATAGTACGAGAGTCAATTTGTGATGCAACAGCAAAAGCAATACGTGATGGAATATTATTTTTGATTAACCCAGTAATGACATCGGTTGATGGTCTTTGAGTTGCAACAATAAGGTGGATACCAGCTGCACGTGCAAGTTGAGTAATACGAGTAATTGAATCTTCAACTTCTTTAGATGCAACAAGCATTAAATCCGCAAGTTCATCAATTATAACAACTATATAGGGCATTCTATTTTGTGGACTTTCTGGATGTTTTTTATTATATTTATCAATCATTTCATTATATCCAGAAATATTTTTTACTTCTTTATCACTAAATGTTTGAAATCTTCTATCCATTTCTGTAACAACTCTTTGTAGTGTTAAACTTGCTTTTTTAGGGTCACTTACAACTGGACAAAGTAGGTGAGGAATACCATTATAATTTGTAAGTTCAACTTTTTTAGGGTCAACAAGAACAAGTTTTACTTCAGTTGGTTTATAACGCATTAATATTGAAGCAATAATACCATTGATACAAACAGATTTACCTGAACCAGTAGAACCAGCAACTAAAAGGTGAGGCATCTTTGTTAAGTCAAATACTTTTGGAGTACCCATTATATCCTTACCTAAAGCTGCACATATTTTAGCATCACTTTTTAAGTTTTGTGGACTTTCAAGAACTTCCCTTAAAGTAACACTTGAAATACTTGGATTTGGTATTTCAATACCAATTGTACTTTTTCCAGGAATAGGTGCTTGTATTATTACATCTTTAGCAGCAAGTGCCAAAGCTATTTCTTTATCAATACTTAGTATTCTATTTACTTTAGTAGCTGGTGGAACAGTAAGTTCATATTCTGTAACTGCTGGTCCAATATGAATTTCCACAACTTTGGCAGCAATACCAAAATCTTTTAAAACTCTTTCAAGAATTTCTTTATTACTTTGTGTAAATGTTGTACTATTAACTTTTTTAGGTTTTAATGGATCAAATACTTCACTAAATTTTGGTAATCTATAATATTCATCACCATTATCAACAGCTTCTTCTTGTTTAGATTCATTTTTTTCTAATGATTCTTGATTAATAGGTTTAGTTTTTAATTCTTCCATACTAGTAATAATAATTTTTTCTTTTTCTAAAGGTTTAACTTCAGATATTTCTTTTATATCATTACTATTACTAATTGGAATTGGTTCCTCATTTGTAGTTTCAACTTTATCTTTCTTCTTTCTTTTAAATAAACTAAATATTTTAGCAAAAATATTTGATAAATTGAAATTAAATGTTAAAACAGATGCAAATATGCCAAGTGAAACTAAAATAACAATAGTGCCAGTTTTACCAAATAATCCATAAAATAGGGCAGTAAATAAAGCTCCAATAAAACCACCACCAATTACAACTGTAGTAATACCAGATGTATTTAAAGCATTAGATGCATTTATTGATGATATTCTTTCCATAAAATTATTATATGTTTCCATAATAATTTCTTTCGGATTCTGAGTTATAGATAAAAATTCAAAATGGCTAGCAACTAATAAAATAAGGAAAAAAATATATAATCCAATTAATTTAGAACTAGTAAATTTTGGCATTTTTCTTTTGTAAAGCATGTAAAGCCCAAGCACTATTAAGGATATTAATATAATTATCCACCAAGTGCCAGCAAGAAATATTGCAAACTTTTTAAGCAGGGAACCAATAAAGCCAAAGCCAAAACCAATTATACCTATAAGTATAAGGATAAGACCAGTAAGTTCAACACTATAACTGCTATTATTACTTTCTTTAGTTTTTTTCTTCTTTGCCATTTTTATCACCTTAATTAATTATACCCTAATTTATAAAAATATTCAAATGCTTTTTTGAAAAATTGGCCATAATAAAAAGCCATAACGGCTTTCATATTATTTATATCCTTTTTCCTTATAATAGTTATAAAGTTCTTCAAAACGATTGAAGTGAATAATTTCCCTTTGACGCAAGAATAGAAGTGGTTCAATAACTTTTGGGTCTGTAGCCAAATCAATTAGATGTTCATAAGCAACCCTAGCTTTTTGTTCTGCTGCCATATCTTCAACTAAATCAGCAAGTGGGTTACCAGTAACTGCAAATGTTGATGCGTCAAAAGCAACACCATCAGCACTCATTGGGAATACTCCTTTCCCATGTTCAGTGTAGAAACTTTCAAGTCCAGCTTCTTTAATTTCTTCAATTGTAGCATTTTCCATAAGTTGTGAAACAATTGTAGCAACCATTTCTAAATGACCTATTTCTTCAGTGGCAATATCGTTCAAAAGCGCTCTTCCTTTTTCATCTGGCATTGTAAATTTTTGATGAAAATATCTAAGTGCTGCCCCAAGTTCTCCAGCATATCCACCAACTTGTGTAATAATTAATTTTGCCATTTTTAAATCTTTTTTAGTAACACTAATTGGATAAGATAAATGTTTTACATATTTAAACATATTTAGTACCTCCGGTATTTTCCCATGGCCAAGGGTTATTAATCCATTCAAATTTGTTTAAAGATTCATTATCCATAACTTCAAGTGGACCATAACACTTTACATACTCCATTTCTTTTTCACACGACTTTTCTGTAAGTTCTTTGAATTTTTTTAACATTTCAGTATCCTCCGGATGTAAATCTAAGTAAATATTTAAATCATTAATTGCAAAGGATAATGCCATAATATCTAGAAGTAATGCTTCTTGTTCATTTTTAGCTACTATTTTAGCTGGCTTATAATCTTTATAAGGAATATATTCATCTTGAAACATATTTCCTTTAGTAAATCCAGTAGGTACACTAGTAAGCATATTAGTTTTATCAAATTTTACTTCTTTAGGTATTGTAAATCCAAAGAAACCCAAATTATCATCAAATAACATAAATTTTCCTCCCTAACTTATAGTATGTTTTACCTAAAATATGTATTGGGTTAAATACTTAGGGTATAATAAATTTACATAATAAAAAAATTGTAAATAAATTCATTATAAATAATTGACTTTAAAGACATTTTATTTTAAAATTATTATTAGGATAGGTTAGAGGCATATGGATAAATTACGCGTAAAATTAAAAAAAGCCTTAAATAAAGATGTAACAAATCTTTTAAATAAATATAAAATCCTACTAGTAAGTATAGCAATAGTAGTCATTTTAGCATGTGTAGGATTAATAGTTTCATATGCATTTTATCAAGTTATTGATACAACCCCAATTTTGCTTAGTACAACTCCAAAAATTCCTGATTTGGATATTAGAATTATGGCTGAAGATAGGGATACTAATGGAAATGGGGTTAATAGCTATTCTGTATACCCATACATACCAAAAGCTGGTTATAAATATGAAGCAAGCATGAGCTATTGTACAAACGGAGCAAAGATAACATATAATTCTGATTCATTTGATGCAAGTATTGATGCTACTGGTCATGACGTTTGCTATTTATATTTCAAGTCAACTGCAAGTTTAGATATAACACTAGAAGTTTATGCTGAAAATGTCGATAGTGATGGAGTAGGAAATGGAGTTTATACAAAACTCGAAACAACAGAGCTTCCATCAGTTGGATATGAATTTAATAGTAGTATGTCATACTGCGTTTATGCAAATGATTTAAATACTCATGTAACAGATACAATAGTAACATACAACACAGATAAACAAAACTTTACGGTTAATGCCAAAAAAAAAGGTGCGATATGTAAGGCATATATGGATGCAATGGATGTAGATATTGCGCTAAAAATATTTGTTCAATCTAAGAAAGGTTCAACGACATACTTTGAAGTAGACAAAATACCAACCAATAACTTCTACGAACTTGGAAGTAAATCTGCATGTACAGGAACTTCAACAATGTCTATACAAAATCAAAAGGTTGTTATTTCAGCAACAAACAGAACTAACTGTGTGGCATATTTAAATGTCGGTTCTGGTCCAATTCTTGAAAGTATGCAAAATATTGTAAGTGGACAAAATGTAACTATAAATTTAACAAATAGTAATGTAGGGCTTACACCCGCTAAATACTATTATTCTAAAGATAATGGTGATACATATGTGGAAAGTACTGCAACAAACCATACATTTGAAAATTTAGCTCCTGCTACTGAGTTTACATTTAAAGCATATTCTGTAGACTCATCTGGCAACGGGTCTGGCATTTTAGCTACAACATCAGTAACAGATTATGTTTATAACGGATTATTTGACTATTCAAGTGCTGTTCAATCAAAATTAATCGAAGTTTCCGGTTATTACAAATTAGAAGTTTGGGGTGCTGAAGGTGGATATGCTTATTCTTCTCCAACAACTTATCCTGGGGGCAAAGGTGGATATTCTGTTGGAACAGTATACTTAAATAAGGGCGATAACGTATTTATACACACTGGTGGTCAAGGCGCTGCCGGTACTACAACAGCAAGCGTTAAGACCGGTGGTGTAAATGGTGGTGGAAACTCAGGCTATAAAATGGCAGGTTCCGGTGGTGGTGGAACTGATATAAGAATTAATAATGACGATATACTAGCTCGTGTTATTGTTGCCGGCGGTGGCGGTGGCGGAGCTAATTATTCTGGTAGAGCCGGTGGTTACGGCGGCGGGCTTAACGGCGGCAATGGAACTGCTTATGCAGAGGAATCTACTGCAAAAGGTGGAACGCAAACATCTGGCGGAAGTAAAGGTATTTATGGTTCTTATAATGGTAATGATGGCACCTTTTTTCAAGGTGGAGCTGCAGGAAATGCAAGATCAACATCAAATAACTATAGTAACTCAGGCGGCGGCGGTGGCGGCTGGTATGGTGGCGGAGCCGGTGGATACGCAACAACGTCAGGCACAAATCAATACGCTGCAAGTGGCGGTGGTGGTGGCTCTGGTTTCGTTTATACCAATTCAGCAACTCTTCCAAATGGATATTTACTTAATATAGATTATCAATTAACTAGTGCTCAAACAATTGCTGGAAATAGCTCTTTCAAATCTCCTTTAGGAGTTGATGAGACGGGTCACAGCGGAAACGGATATGCTAAAATTACCTATATAGGACAAACATTGGAGTAAAATATGAAATGTAATAGATGTGGAAATCCACTTCCAAATGATGGAATGGTGTGTAAATTCTGTGGTGCATTAATGGACCAAAAACAAATAAATTATCAAAACAAGATGAAAGATAAAAATGCTGAAAGAATTACATTATTAAGTGAAAAATATGGACATCAAAATAATATAGAATATCGAGATGTCAAGGAAAATAAAGTTCTTGGACTAATAATTATATCAATTGTACTTGTAATTTTAATAATTCTGACCATAATAATAAATATATAAGGATGTGTTAAATATGCTATTACTATGTATAAAAATATTTTTTGCGAGAATTATGGATGTTTCTTTGGGAACAATTAGAACTGTCTTAGTAGTAAGAGGCCGAAGATTTACTCCAGCTCTTATAGCTTTCTTTGAAGTCCTTATTTGGTTTTTAGTAGCCAGAGAAGCACTAACAACTGATGTAACATCAATACTAATCCCAATATGTTATTCGGCTGGGTATGCAACAGGAACTTATTTAGGAGGTTTTATATCAAATAACTTTGTGGATGGCTTAATCGGTGTTCAGGTTACTACAAAAACAAGTAAAGTTAAAAAGATGCTTGAAAAAATCAGAAAAGCAGGTTTTGGAGTATCAGCAATAGATTTAAAAAATCCTCAAGATAATGAGGATAAAACGATGCTAATGATTCAGCTTAATAAGTCAAAACTAAAAACTCTAACTCACATAGTAAGAAGCAATGACCCAGATGCTTTCGTCGTCATAAATGAAACAAAATACGTTCAAAATGGTTTAATTAAATAGAATTGAAAAAATACTTAAATTAAATTAATTAAGTATTTTTCTTTGACTAAATTACTTAATTTTTCTTGTTTATAAATGGAAGTTATAGTATAATTTAAATAGAATGAAATGGGATGATTAAATTGGCTAAGAAAAAACAAATAGTTATTTCAGAAGAAGAATTAGTACCTACAACTTTAGCTGTAGTACAAGATAAAAAGAAAGCAAGTATTTTTGGAATTTTATGGATATTTGTAATATTTGTTATATTTGTCGCTGGAGTTTTATACTTACCAGAAATATCAGCATACATAAATAGTTATCTTAATCCAGAAGTGGTAGTGCCAAATACACCTAGCAACGATGCTAAAAAAAATGATGATACAAAAGATGAAACATCAGTAAAAGAATACAAAATAGCAAATGATCTTGAAATAACAGAAGAAAGTTTTAAAATAAGTAATTTCAACATTGAAAACAATACAATTAAGTTCAAAATTACGAATTTAACTAGCAAAGTTTTAGAACTAAAAGATGCACATTATTTTGTAAATTTATATAGTGACAACAAAAAATTGCTTCAAAGAATTTATTTGCAAGATATTTTGAGTCCAAACTCTGAAACGGATGCCAGTTATGATTTAAATGATACTATGACAACTACTATATCTTTAGTGAAAATACTTGAAAATGAATACCCATCTCATATTGTTAATGTAACAGAAGAAGGAATTGCAACCATGACGTGTACAAACAATAAGAATTATGAAAAATTAGAATATATACTAAATAGTAACAAAGTATATGTAACAAATTTAATATATGAGGTAAGCACAAGCGACCCTAACTTTAATAATTTATATAACAACTATCAAATATCTAAAGCAACATACAACAATATTGGGGGTGTATCATCAAATATAACACTTGAAAATGGAATTTTAAAATTTAAAACTACAATAAATCTTTCAAATGTTAAAAACGACGCAATGAATTTGAAATCAATATATTCGTACGGAACAGATGCCAAAGTTATTTATTTTGAAATGACAGCCAGTGGTTATACATGCAGTTAGGGGGATATTATGAAACTTTGTATAAATGATTTCGAAGGTCCACTAGACCTTCTTCTTCATCTAGTTAAAACAGCTAAAATGGATATTTATGAAATAGATACTAAATATATAATAGATAAATATTTAGAATTTATAAAAAGTATTCCAAGTGATGATTTAGATGATGCCAGTGAATATTTAGTAATGGCATCAGAGTTAATTCATTTAAAAAGCCGATTGCTACTTAATTTAAAGGATGAAACTACAAATGATGAAGATGAATATTCAATAAATAGTGAAGAAGATTTAAAAAATAAATTAATTGAGTATGAAAAGTATCAAAATATTACAAGTGTTTTTAAGGAACTTGAAGAAAAAAGAAATGAGTTTTTTACTAAGCTTCCAGAAAATTTAAGTGAGTATGCTGAGAAAAAAGAAATTTTAGAAGGTAATATGGATGCTGAACTTTTAAAAGAAGCATTAATAGAACTTCAAAAAAGAATGAATTATCAAAAGCCAATTAATACTAAAATAACTAGAAAAGAAATAAGTGTTGAAGAAAGAAAAGAATATATAAGAAATTATTTAACTAAAAGAAAAAATGTTAAATTTACAGACCTTTTTGAAGAATATACAAAAGATTTAGTAGTAGCAACATTTTTATCAATATTAGATATGTGTAAACAAAAAGAAATTACATTAAAACAAGATAGTAATTTTAGCGAAATATATATAGAAAGAGTGAATTTATGAATAAAGAAGCTATATTAGAAGGTCTTCTTTTTGTAGTAGGTGATGAAGGAATAACTTTAGATAATATCGCTGATGTTTTAGAAGTAGATAAAAAAGAAGCTCAAAAACTTCTTAAAGATTTACAAGAGGAATACAATAAGGAAAATAGAGGTATTAGAGTAAGTTTTATCGGTGATGCTTTTAAATTAACTACAAAAGGAGAACATAAAGAATATTATCAAAAATTAATAACTACGAGAGGCACAAATACTTTATCAAGTGCAGCTTTAGAAACACTTGCAATAATTGCCTATAATCAACCTATAACTAGGGCAGAAATTGATGAACTTCGGGGCATTGCAAGTATTAATATGATTAGAAAATTAATGGCTAAAGATTTAGTTAAAATAAGTGGTAAAAGTAATTTACCTGGTAAACCAAATTTATATCGTACAACTAACGAATTTTTAGATTATTTTGGCTTAGCAACAATAAGTGATTTACCAGATTTACCAATAAATGAATCAAATGAAGAAAGCGAAGAAGAATTATTTACATCAATATATAAAGAAGAAAAATAACATATTTTTATCCATATAGTTCATACTATTTATTAGGTGACTATTATGACTATTAAGAAAATAAAAATAATTAATGTTGTTTTTCTTTTTTTACTATCTTATTTATGGCATTTCATGTATGATTTATTGCCCAATAATTTCTTTGCTTTATTCTTTCCAGTAAATGAAAGTATCTGGGAACATATGAAAATAATTTATTATTGTTTATTACTTTCATCAGTTCTTGAATTTATTTTATATCATAAGTTTAAAATTAAAATAAACAATTTTTACATAAGTAGTATGGTTAAATCATTACTTGGTGTAATTATGTATTTAATTATTTTTATTCCTATTTACAAGATTATCGGTGAGTCCATGTTTGTATCAATTAGCTTAATGTTAATTGTTTATGCCTTAATGGAACTTATTAGTTTAAAAATACTTCAAAGTGAAGAATTAAATATTAACATATTACCAGTTATTATCATTGCCTTAGGAATGATTTTATTTATAATATTAACTTTTTATCCATTACATAATTTTTTATTCTTTGACAATATTAAATTTGGATATGGTATTTTAAAATAAAGAATTAGTGAAAACTATTTTTTCTTGTAGTTTTTATAAAAATGTGTTATTATAAGCTTAAATTTTTTAAAGAGGGATTTTATAATGAAAAAAATAATTAAATATTTAAGCTTATTTATTGTTTTACTCACACCAAGTATTGCTGTTGCTGATGACCTTGAAATTACACCAGTTGATATCTGTAGCAGTAATAGTGGCACATTAAAAGTTTTTCAAGTAGTTGGGTACATACTTTACATCATCAAAATATTAGTTCCTTTGATTATAATTATTTTAGGTTCTATTGAATTTGGAAAAGCAGCAATTTCAAAAGATGAAAAATCAATTATGGTAGCAGCTAACAGTTTGATTAATAAATTTATTCTTGGTGTCTTAATATTTATGGTACCAACAATACTTGATGCTACTTTAAGTTTAGTAAGTGGCACAAAAGAAGCAAAAAAAAATTATGAAACATGTACAACTTGTTTACTTTCTCCGTTTAGTGAAGATTGTGATGCCAAAGATTTAATGGACTAAAAAGTCCATTTTTTCTTTTATTATTATTCATTAAATGATATAATTATTTATATACATAGGGAGGCTACATGAACACGTTAGATGGATTAAATAAAGAACAAAAAGAAGCTGTTTTACATAAAGAAGGACCATGTCTAGTTTTAGCTGGAGCTGGCTCTGGAAAAACAAAAGTTTTAACAACTAGAATAGCAAATATGATAAATGATGGTATTTATTCTGGAAATATTTTAGCTATAACATTTACAAATAAAGCAGCAAAAGAAATGCGTGATAGAATAAGTAACATGGTTGAAAACAACTATGCTTTTGTGGGTACATTTCATTCTTTTGGACTTCGAGTTATCAGAGAAAATACAGAAAAGTTAGGTTTAACAAGCAATTTTACTATAATAGATAGCGATGATGTTTCAAGTGTTATAAAGAAGATAATGAAAGAACTTGATATAAGTACTAAAGAATATAGTGTAAGCTACATAAGAAATAAAATAAGTTTTATTAAAAATGAGATGTTAAGTGATAGTGAAGTTGATAAATACTTAAATAGTCCTCCAGAAAAAGTGGCAGTTAAAGTATATCATGAATATGAAAAAGTATTAAAAAGAAATAATGCTGTAGATTTTGATGATTTATTAAAAAGACCAGTTGAACTATTTATGCAAAATGATGATATACTAGACAAATATCAAGAAAAGTATAGATATATTTTAATAGATGAATACCAAGATACAAATGAAGTACAATATAAATTAGTTAAACTACTTGCAAGTAAATATCGTAACCTTTTTGTAGTAGGTGATGTAAACCAAAGTATATATGGATTTAGATGGTCTAATTATAAAAATATCCTTAATTTTGAAAAAGATTATCCAGATAGTAAAAGTATTACTTTAAATCAAAATTATCGAAGTACCAATACTATTTTAAATGCAGCAAATAGTGTTATAAAAAATAATGTTGAAAGAAAAGAAGTAAATTTATATAGTACTTTTGGTAATGGTGTTAAAATTAAGTATTTTAGAGGTAATGATGAAAAAGATGAAGTAAAACTTGTTGTAGATGAAATAAAAAAACTTCTTGATGAAGGGTATGATTATAATGATTTTGCTATTCTTTATAGAACTAATGCTCAATCAAGAAATGTAGAAGATGCCATATTAAAAGTAAATTGGCCATATCGAGTAGTGGGCAGTTATTATTTCTATAAAAGAAAAGAAATTAAAGATTTACTTTGTTATTTAAGACTTATTTCTAATCATCAAGATGATGTTTCTCTAGAAAGAGTTATAAATGTTCCTAAAAGAGGTATCGGGGATACATCAATTAATAATTTAAGAAGTTTAGCGAAGGATAATAATGAATGCATGTTTAAATGTTTATCTAAACCAAAAGAAGTTGAGTTTAAAAAACTAATTTTAGAGCTTACTGAAGATGCTAAAGATTTGGACTTAACAGAATTAATTGATGTTGTGCTTGAAAAATCTGGTATGAAGGAAGAACTTGAAAAAGAACATACCTTGGAAGCTGATATAAGACTTGAAAACTTAATGGAATTTAAAAGTATTACAGAAAATTATCAAAAAGAAACTGGTACAGTAAATCTTGAAGACTTTCTTGAAGATATAAGTATTGTGGCTGATCAATCAGAACATCAAACTCTTGATAATGCCATTACTTTGATGACAATGCATGCTGCGAAAGGACTAGAATTTAAAGTAGTATTCTTAATTGGTATGGAAGAAGGTATAATGCCACATTCAATGAGTTTAAATGAAGAAAGCAATCTTGAAGAAGAAAGAAGACTTTGTTATGTTGGTATAACTAGAGCCAAAGAAAGACTTTATATTACTAATGCCAAAAGAAGAATGTTATTTGGTAACACCAATATGAATCCACCATCTAGATTTATTGCAGAAATAGATAGTAACTTAATTGAAAAAGAAGAAAGTAAAACAGAAAATAAAGTACTTAATAAAACTAACTTTTATGAAGGAGATAGAATTGATTACAAACATGGAGAAATTGTTATGCATGCATCATTTGGTAAAGGTGTCGTTGTAGATAACGATGAAAGATTTGTAACAGTTGCTTTTGATAAAAGATTTGGTATAAAGAAATTTTTAAATAATTATCAAGGTTTAAGGAGGATAGGAAAATGAAAAAAACACTAGTAATTATGGCTGCTGGCATGGGTAGTAGATTTGGAGGTTTAAAACAAATTGAACCAGTTGGACCAAGCGGAGAAATCATCGCAGATTATTCAGTATATGATGCAAAAAGAGCAGGATTTTCTAAAGTAATATTTATAATTAGAAAAGAAAATGAAGAATATTTTAAAACTCATATTATTAATAAGTATAATGGTATTGATATAAAGCTTGCTTTTCAGGAACTTGAGTATGTTCCAAAAGACGCAAATATTCCAAAGGACAGAACTAAAATGTTAGGTACAGGTCATGCCCTTTATTGTGCCAAAGATTTAATTGATGGAGATTTTGTTATTATCAATTCAGATGATTTTTATGGCAAAGACTCATTTAAAATTGCCGGAGACTTTTTAGATGAACATAAAACTGAATATGTAAGTGTAAATTATCCATATGGCGTAACTGCTAGCAAATATGGTAAAGTTAAACGTGGAGTAGTAAATGAAGAAAATGAAACCATAAAATCAATTATTGAAAGTGAAATTGGCGAAGAAAATGGTAAAATAATGGCAAAATCACTTCAAACTGGAGAAACTTTTGAAATAACAAATGATACTCCGGTAGCGGTCAATTTCTTTGGTTTAAGAAAAGAATTTTTAAACATACTAGAAAAAGAGTTTGATTTATTTATACATGGTGAAGTAACTTTAACTAATGAATTTTTACTTCCCGATATATTAAAAAGATGTTTAGATGAAAAAGTTATTACTTTAAAATCTAAAGTATCACCGAGTAGTTGGATTGGTATGACTTACAAAGAAGATTTAGAAACAGTTAAAAACCACATAAACAGCTTAATTGAAAGGGGCGACTATCCAAGTGAACTTTGGAAATAATCTTGAAGAAGCAAGAAAACGTGTTGAAGAATTAACTAAAATATTAAATGAAGCAAATTACAATTACTATGTAAAAGATAATCCAACAATAACTGACCAAGAGTATGATAAATATATTAGAGAGCTTGAAGATTTAGAAGCTTTGTATCCAGAACTTGCAAATGCTAATAGCCCAACAAAAAGAGTTGGTGGTGAAGTAATTGATAAGTTTCAAAAAGTAGTAAGAGATAAACCAATGCTTAGTATTGCGGATGTTTTTAATGAAGAAGAAGTATCTGATTTTCTAAAAAGAGTTGAAAGCGAAGTAAGTCCTGAATATGTTTGTGAATATAAAATAGATGGTTTAGGTGTTTCTCTAATTTATGAAAAAGGGAAACTTGTCCGTGGAGTTACTCGTGGTGATGGCTTAGTGGGTGAAGATATAACACACAATGTTAGAACAATTAAAGCTATACCACTAGAACTTACTAAGCCAGTTGATATTGAAGTTCGTGGTGAAATCTTCATGCATAAAACAACTTTGGAAAAAATAAATAAAAAACGAGAACTTGAAGGAAAAACTAAACTTCAAAATGTTAGAAATGCAGCAGCAGGTAGTGTCCGCCAGCTAGATAGTAAAGTTACAGCAGAAAGAGAACTTGATAACTTTATATATTATTTACCTAACCCAGCTGCTTTTGGTATAAAATCACATCTTGAAGCCTTACAATTTATGGAAAGTTTAGGTTTTAAGGTAAATCCTGCCAATAAACTTGTAAAAAATGATGAAGAAGTATTAAAGTATATTGAAGAAGCAACAAAGAAAAGAAAAAGTTTATCTTATGAAATAGATGGAATTGTTATAAAAGTAAATAGAGTAGACCTTCAAGAAAAGTTAGGATATACTGCAAAATATCCAAAGTGGGCAATAGCTTACAAATTTCCAGCTGAAGAAGTTTTAACCAAACTAACCGATATAATTTTTACTGTTGGAAGAACTGGTAGAATTACCCCAAATGCTGTTTTGGAACCAGTTATTGTCATGGGCTCAACCATCCGAAGAGCAACGCTTCATAATGAAGATTATGTAAATATGAAAGGCTTAAAAATCGGCGATATTGTATCAATTAGAAAAGCTGGCGATGTAATACCTGAAGTTGTTGAACCTAAACTTGAAAGAAGAAATGGCACAGAAAAAGAATTTAAAATGATAACAGAATGCCCAATGTGTCATAAAAAAATTGAAAAAAGAGAAGGCCAAGTAGATTATTATTGTGTAAACCCTAATTGCCCAAGAAGAAATATAGAAAGTATAATTCATTTTGTTTCCCGAGATGCCATGAATATTGAAGGTCTTGGTGATGAAATTGTGGAAGAACTATACAACTTAGGGTTTATTAAAAACATAACAGATTTATATAACTTAAGTGATAAAAAGAAACAAATAATGCAGTTTGATGGTTATGGTGAAAAAAGTGTTAATAAAATGCTTGAAAACATAGAAAAGAGTAAAAATGTAAGTTTAGAAAGATTATTATTTGGCTTAGGTATTAAAGAAATAGGTAGTAAGACAGCAAAATTACTTGCAAGCACTTATGAAAATATGGATAATTTAATGAATGCTACGATTGAAGACTTAGAAAGTGTACGTGATATTGGTCATATAACAGCTCAAAGCATTTATGAATACCTACAAAATAATAAAGAATTAATTGAAAAACTAAAAGAAATTGGTATAAACATGACTTATTTAGGCAAAACACTTGGTTTAAATGATTTAATTACTGGTAAAAGATTTGTTATAACTGGCACAATAGATGGCTTTAGCAGAAAAGAAATAAAAGAAATAATTGAAAGCTACAAAGGTGTAGTTAGTGAGTCAGTTAGTAAAAATACTGATGTTGTAATCGTAGGTAGTGCTCCAGGTAGCAAATATAGTGATGCCTTAAAGCTTAATATCATGATTTGGGATAATGATAAAACTATAAGTGTTTTAAATAATTTGCCAAAAGCATAAATACATAGTATAATTAATATTACTTGAAGAGGTGAAAAATGAAAAAATTGAAAGAATTATGGGGGAATAACAAAGTACTTATCGTACTTGGAATAATATTAATAATATGCTTAATTGCAATTATTATCGTAACTTTTTCTTTCTTTTTAGGAGGAAATAAAGGTGTTTATGGAAATCGTCTTAATGGTATTGATAAGCATCCAGTCACTGAAACTTTAAAAAGTGAATATAAATCAAGCTTAGAAAGTGAAAAAAGTGTTACAAAAGTAAGTATGGATACTAAGGGGAAAATAATTTATATTATTATTAATTTTGCATCAGATACATCACTTGAAGATGCAAAGAATTTGGCAGCATCTAGTTTAGAAAAACTAAATGAAGATATATTGTCATTTTATGATATTAGTTTTACATTAAAGTGTGAAAAAAGTGAAAATAGTGAAGGATTTACAATTCTCGGAGCTAAAAATGTGGCAGGTTCTGGATTAGTCTGGAACAATAATACCCCACTAGAAAGTGAAGAATAATGAAAAAGAAGAAGAGTTTAATTATTATAATTATTAGTATTTTAGTTGTAGCTATTACTGCAATACTTCTATACACATTATTAAATGATAAAAATAAATTAACAGTTGCAGAAAGAAACTGGGTTAATGAAAGTATAGGTACAATTCAAAATATTAATGTTATTAATAATGTTAATGTGTTTGGTAAAGATGGTAGTGGAGTTTTCTATGACTTCATTGATAGTTTTGAAAAAGAATATGAACTTACTATCAATCCCATAACATTTAATGTTGGTAATAATCCAAGTGGAATTACTTTTAATGAAAAAACAAGTACTAACGATAATGATATAGTTTTTTATACAGACCATTATGTATTAGTTAGTAAAACAAGTGATTTAGTAGCAAGTGAAGAAAACTTAAATGGTAAAACAATAGGTATTTTATCATCTGATTTGAGTTATGTATCAAAATATATTAAAAAAGCAACTAATGTATCATTTACCCAATTTGAGTCACGTGATGAACTAATTGAAAATATGAATGGTGAAGGTAACTACATGCTTGTTCCTTTAATGGAATATTTGGATGTTTATTTAAGTAAAGATTATAAAGTTGTATATCATTTTAGTGATATCAAAAAATATTTTACATTGAGTGTAAGTGATGACAAACTATCTAGTATTTTAACAAAATATTATAATAAGTGGAAAAATAAATTTAATGATGTTTATAATAAGAATTTATTTAAATCATTTACTCAAAATATGAATATAACTGATACTGAAGTAGATAGTATGCAAAGTGTAACATATAATTATGGCTTTGTTAATGCTTCTCCTTATGAAGTAATAATGGGTGGCAAATATGGCGGTATAGTAGCAGTATACTTAAGTAAATTTAGTAATTTTGCAGGTGTTGAATTTAATTTTTCTAAATATAAAAACTTTAATAAGTTTACTAAAGCAATAAAAAATAATGAAGTAGATTTATACTTTAATTATTATAATTTCACAGATGAATTTTATCAAACAAGTGGACTTAATATTGAATATGTTATAGCACTTCCAAAGAGTAATAACACTGTTATTAAATCAATTAATTCTTTAATTGAAAAAAATGTATATGTTCAAGAAAATAGTAAAATATATGATTATATAAAAACTATCGAAGGTATTAATGTTAAAACATTTAGCACTACCAAAGAATTATTTAAATTAAATAAAAAGAATGTTAATCTAATAATAGATAAAAATACATTTGATTATTATAGTGAAAACAAACTAGATAATTATAGTACTAGATATACTGATTATATTTTAAATAATTACACATTTAAAGTTAAAACAAATAGTGCTTTATATAAGCTTTTAAATAAGTATATAGACATATCTGATGAAAATGAAATGGTTATTGAAGGACTTTTAAATCATCAAGAAACTGTTAAAAGTGGAGGAATGATAACTAAAATTGCTGAATATATTCTATATATAGTTATTTTAGTAGCAGCTATAATCCTCGTAGTTTTCAAAAAAAGTAAGAAAATAATTATTGCTAGAAAAATCAAAAAAGATGATAAAATGAAATTTATTGACCAATTAACTAGCTTAAAGAATAGAAATTTCTTAAATGAAAATATAGAAACATGGAATAACAATACAATTTATCCTCAAACAATCGTAGTGGTTGATTTAAATAAAATTCAAGAAATTAATGATTTATATGGATATAATGAAGGAGATAAACAAATTAAAGCTTTAGCTAATATACTTGTTAAAACTCAACTTGATAATAGTGAAGTAATGCGTACTGATGGTAATGAATTTGTAATTTATCTAGTGGGTTATAGTCAAAAACAAGTAAGTAATTATATCTTTAAATTAAATAAAGAAATTAAAAAACTTCCATATGAATTCGGCGCGGAATTTGGTTATAGTATGATACTTGATGATATCAAAACTATTGAAGATGCTCTAAATGAAGCAGTGGAAGACATGAAGAAAAATAAGGATAATAATAGCAATGAAGAAGCTTAAACTAGAACTAAAAGAGTTTTATGAAAACTTTAAAAAAGTTTTATTTAAACCAGAAATGGCTATATTGCCAGGTCAACTAGCTTACTTCTTTGTTCTAGCCATTGTGCCAACTATTACACTGATAAGTTATGAAGCAGCACTTCTTAACTTATCAACTGATGTAATATATGACTTTATAGGTTCAGCTTTTTCCAGTGATATAGCAAGCATGCTTCTTGCAACAACATCAAGTAATGAAAAAGGAATTGGCTTCTTTCTAGTAGTAATCATTGGTTACTTTATAGCGTCAAATGGACCAGCATCAATCATTATTACATCAAATACTATTTATGGTGAAAAACAAGAAGGCTTTTTTAGAAGAAGACTAAAAGCATTAATAATGACATTTGTATTAGTTTTACTATTTATATTCATGTTAATAGTGCCAGTTTTTGGTACTAAAATAATAGAATTATTTAAATTTGTTGATTTAAATAGTAATGTAACAGATAATGTATCAATGATAATAACATTCTTGCAAGGCCCAATTACTTGGCTTATAATGTATTTCTTTATTAAAATACTTTATACTATGGCCCCAAATAAAAAGGTAAGAAGTAAAAATGTAGGTTATGGAGCTTTATTTACAACATTTTCATGGGTAATTATTACATATATTTATTCATACTATATAAATAATTTAGCTCATTATACAACATTTTATGGAGGACTAGCTAATATAGTTATTTTAATGTTTTGGTTTTATCTTCTTGCCTATGCTTTTACAATAGGGATGGCTCTTAATTATCGCAAAGAAGAAATAGAATTAGAAAAAACTGGAACTATAAATCCAGTAAAATAGAGAATAATATAATCATGTACTACGGGTATTACTTATGTACATGATTTTTTCTTCGATATAACTCTAGTATTAATTTACCTAAAATATATTGAGGAGTAATATTCAAATAAGACTTGCCTAGTGTAAGTCTTGTTTTTTGTTAACTTAAAAATAACGCAAAATAATTGTAAAATTTTTGAAAACATATTTACATTTTAGGAATATTTTGATAATATTTAATATATAAGAATAAAGAGGTGCAATTTATTATGAAAGATTTCATTTATGAATTATATCAAAATGATAATTTTACTTTGTATTTAACAATAGCTCTAGTAATTTTAATCATACTTTTTGTGATAGTATTTTTCTTTGGTAAAAAGGATGAAAAATTAGAAGAAACAAAAAGACTACAAAAAATAGAGTTAGATACATTCAAAAAAGAAGAGGAAGCTCCAGCTAAACTTGAAGTTAAGGAAGAAACAAAACCACAAGAAAAAGAAGAAATAAAACCAATTGAAACAGTGAATGAAGAAGTAACAGTTACTGAATTTAAACCAAGTTTTGAAGATACTGAAGAAGAAATTGAACTTCCAAAAGAAAATGTTGAAGTAAAGGTTAGCAAACCATTATTTAGTGACCATGAGGAAGAAGAAAGTCCAATTAGTATTAGTGAATTACCAGAAATAAAATTAGATGAAAAAGATGAACAACTTGAAAGCGGCTTAAGTAACCTAGAAGCAATCAAAAATGAATTTGACAAGATTGATATTCCGGAAGTAAAAGAAGAACCAAAAGAAGAAAAGCCAATATTTAAACCAAGTCCTCAAATATTTAGTTCAGTATTTGTTAACAAAACAGAAGAAAATAAAAATAATAATAATGAAGAAGAAGTAGTAACAAAACTTCCAGAAAAAGAAGAAAAAACTGAACCCCTTATTAAGACATTTATAATTGAAGATGATGATGAAGAAATGGATTTACCAACATTAAAAAAAGATGAAGAAGAACAAAAACCACTAATAAATGAAGAAAAAACTGAAAAACCAAGTCTTTTAGATCATGCAAGTGGTGAAGTATACGAATTAAAATAGAGCTTAAGCTCTGTTTTTTTCTTTCTATATATTGCTTTAAGTAATAAATTAGTATAAAATAATAATTACAAGAAAGAGGTAAATATGAACGAAGATGTAAAAAAATATAGTGTAATGTTACTTATTAGTGTATTTATTTTAATAATTGAACTAATTTTTAAAATTAAAGGTGTAGTAGGTTTAATATTATGTATAGCAAGTATATATTTTATAATAGCGTTATCAATAAGAATACTAAGGTTAACAAATTTATTTAATGAAGAAATAATGGAGAAAATAGATATATTATTCTTTCTATGAAGTATAAAAAGATATATATAGAAATAACCAATAATTGTAACCTTAATTGTAGTTTTTGTATTCATAATAAACGCACACCTAAATTTATGACAATAGATGAATTTAAAATAATTTTAAATAAAATAAAGGGATATACTAAATATTTGTATTTTCATGTTCTCGGAGAGCCTCTTTTGCATCCACGTATAAATGAATTTATAGATGAAGCAAGTAAAGATTTTTATGTAAATATTACCACAAATGGCTATTTAATAAAAAATATTAAAGATAATAAAAACATAAGACAAATAAATATATCACTTCATAGTAATCAGAAGGAAAAAGAAAAATATTTAGAAAATATATTTGAAGTAACAGATGAATTGAAAAAATATACCTACATAAATTATAGATTATGGACAGGTAAAAATGATGAAATAATAAAGATTCTAGAGAGAAAATACAATGTAAAAATAGATGGTTCTAGAAAGCTTGAAGAAAATGTTTTTATAGATTTTGATGAAGAATTTACTTGGCCAGATTTAAATAATAATATTTGTAAAACAAATGGTAAATGTTATGCTTTAAAAGATCACATAGGTATTTTAGTAGATGGCACAGTTATTCCTTGCTGTTTAGATGGAAATGGTAATATAAACTTAGGGAATATTTTTGAAAATAATTTAGAAGACATAATAAACAGTGAGAGATGCCAAAATATGATGAATGGTTTTAAAAAGCAAAAATTAATAGAACCATTATGTAAGCATTGTGGTTTTATAGATAAATTAAATAAAGATGGAGGTAAAATATGAATATGTACGCATGTAAAAATGAAGAAGCAATATATTTTGATAAAATTGAAAGTGATTTTAGGACACCTTTTTTCAGGGATATAGACAAAATACTATATTCTTTAGCATTTGCAAGATATATGGATAAAACACAAGTATTTTCTTTTAAAGATAATGATCATTTAACTAAAAGAATGATACATGTTTTATATGTTAGTAAAATAGCTAGAACATTAGGTAGGAGCCTTGGTTTAAATGAAGATTTAATTGAAGCAGGTGCACTTGGTCACGATTTAGGACATACACCATTTGGTCATGTTGGTGAAGCAATATTAAATGAAATAAGTTTAAAAAATGGATGTGGATATTTTAATCACAATGTTCATAGTGTTAGACTTTTAATGAATATTGAAAATTATGGAAATGGTAAAAATATAACATTACAAACATTAGATGCAATTCTTTGTCATAATGGAGAAATCGTGGAAGGCATATATAAGCCATGCAAAAAAAGCAAGCAAGAATTTTTAAAAGAATATGAACGTACTTATAAAGATAAAGATGCATGTAAAAAGCTTTCACCGATGACTTTGGAAGGTTGTGTAGTAAGAATTAGTGATTTAATTGCATACTTAGGTCGTGACATAGATGATGCAATTAGAATGAAACTTTTAAAATGGGAAGATGTACCAGAAAATATAACTAAAGTTTTAGGAAAAAATAATAGTGAAATAGTTAGTACTATTATAAATGATATAATAAAAAATAGTGAAGGTAAAAACTATATAAAATTAAGTGAAAATGTTTATAAAGCTATAAGTGATTTAAAAGATTTTAATTATAAAAATATTTATTATAAAGCTTATACAGATGAAGAAAGAAATCTTTTGAAAACGATGATAAATACTTTATTTGATACATATATGGAAGATTTAAAAACTAATAATAAAGAAAGTAATATAATTAAGTCTTATTTAAGTAATATGAGTGAAGAATATAAGAAAAATAGTAGCGAAAGAATAGTAATTGATTATATTGCAGGTATGACAGATGATTATACATTAAAAGAATATAATAAAATTTTAAAAACTAAACATAATAATACAGAGGTGCAAAATGAAATATAAAACTTATAACTGTAATTCTTTTGATGTACACACAATTAAAACAGATAAATTTAAAACTAGTCATGTCGAAGTAATATTTAGAGATATTGCAAATAAAGAAGAAATGGGAGCTTATTCTTTTTTAGCTGATATGTTAAGTCAGTCTAGTAAAACATACCCACGTAAGAAAGATTTAATTACAAGATTTGAAGAACTTTACAAAATAATAGTTTATGCCACTACTTTGAGAGTGGGAAATGTTCTTGATTTTCATGTATCACTAGATTTTATTAATCCAAATTATATAAATGATAAAAGTTATGTTGAAGAGGTAATTAAAACATTATTTGATATTATAGAAAATCCGAATGTAACTAATGATGAATTTGATTTAAAAACATTTAATATAGTAAAAGAAAGACTTAAAAGAGAAATTAACAGCTTAAAAGAAAATCCAATGAAACAAAGTATTAAAGAAGCTTTTAAAGCTATGAATACTAATACTCCGACATCTTACGAACTTTTAGGTACTCTAGAAAGTTTAGAGAAAATAACTCCATCAAGTTTATATAAAACTTATCGAAATTTAAGAAAGAATTTTAAGGTAGATATATTCTTAATAGGCAATTTAGAAATGGATGATACCGTTTCATTAATAAAGAAATATTTTAAAAATAGATATATTATTGAAAATAAACTAGATTTAATGGTAGATAATAAAGAAATTAAAAGATTAGTAGTTAAAAGCATAACATCTGATAATGTTCAAGCTAATTTAGTAATGATATTTAATTTAAAAAATTTAACAGAAATAGAAAAAAATATTACTTTCAATGTGTTTAATTATTTATATGGAAATGGTGGTCTTACATCAAAACTATATCAAAGCATCAGAGAAAAAAATAGTTTGTGTTATGCTATAAGTAGCATGTATTTAAAGTATGATAAGTTATTACTTGTGCATATTTCTTTAGAACAAGCAAATGTAAAAAAAGCTACATCCCTTGTAAAAAAAGAATTAAAAAATATGCAAGCTGGTAATTTTACTGAAGAAGAACTTAAAGATGCAATTAATAATATGATAATATCTTTAGATATGGCACAGGATAATACTGTTTCTATTATAAATAATTATGTATTTCATGAATTTGACAACTTACCAATGCCTGAAGAAAGGATAGAAATGTTTAAAAATATTAAAAAAGAAGATGTTATAAATGTTGCTAAGAAAGTAAAATTAAATACGATATTTACCCTAGAAGGGAGAAATAAATAATGGAAGAGTTAAAACTAAAAGGATTAAATGAAACAATATATGTTTATGAAACAAAAACTGGTCTTAAAGTATATATGTGGGTTAATGAAAAAATAAGTAGTATGTATGGAGCATTATCAGTAAAATATGGTTCAGTTCATACTAAATTTAAAATAGGAAAGAAAACATATGAAGTACCAAATGGACTTGCTCATTTTCTTGAACATGTTAAATTTAATGTTGATGAAGAAACAACAGCTCATGATAAGTTTTATAAAATCGGCGGAGACTCAAATGCCTTTACAACATTTGATTATACATCATACTTAGTATTTGCAACTAAAAATAAAAAAGAAAATCTAGAAGAATTACTTGATTTTGTTTATACACCATATTTTACAAAGAAAAATATAGCTAAAGAAAAGGGAATAATTGTTGAAGAAGCCAACATGGGAATAGATGATCCGTATAGCATAGTGTTCTTTCATACATTAAAAAATACTTTACAAAAATCAAAGTATCGAAATACTATCACAGGTACACCCGAAGAAGTTGAAAGCATAACACTTGATGATGTAAAACTTGCTTATGATGCCTTTTATCATCCTAAAAATATGTTTTTAACTATTACGGGTAATTTTAATCCATATGAAATGGCAAGTATAGTTGAAGAAAACTTATCTAAAAAAGAATTTAAAGAATATTTAAATCCAGTAGTAATCAAAGAAAATGAACCAAGAAAAGTAACTAAGAATTATACGGAAGAAGAAATAAATTTAACATATCCTCAAGTAAAATTTACTATTAAAATGGATATGAATAGATTTAAAGATTACTCTAAATTAGAACTTAAGATATTAACAAATCTTTTATTTAATATCAATTTTGGTGCAACATCAGACTTTAGAGAAGAACTAATAGAAAAGGGGATTGTTCAAAGCTTATCAGCTACAAATGACATATATGATGATACTTTTGTAATAACAATTACCTCAACAACAAACTTTAAAGAAGAATTAATTAAAAGAGTAAATAATAAATTAAATAATTTAAGTGTTAATGAAATAGATTTCAAAAGAAAAAAGAATGCAGCTATTGCAACACTCATCCTTGATTATGAAGATATTGAAAATGTAAGCTATAGATTACAAGACGATATTTTAAATAATGGCAAGATAATAACTAATTTGAAAGAAATACTTGAAGAAGAAACTATAGAAGATTTAGAAAACTTAATTAAAATAATAGATACTGATAACATGTCAATAAATGTGTTTATGCCAAAAGAAAACCAAAAGGAATAATAACCTTTTGGTTTTTAACATACTATCTGTTGTAGAATTCAACGATAAGTTGTTCATTAATTTCTGGATTAAGTTCACTTCTTTCAGGAAGTCTAACATATTTACCAGTTAATTTCTTTTCATCCATTTCTAGAAAAGCTGGAACAGTTCTCTTTTGTTCAATTGCATCAAGGATAGCTGGATGGTTCATAGAATTTTCTTTAACAGAAATTATATCACCAACTTTAGTAGTATAAGAAGGAATATCAACCTTTTCACCATTTACTAAAATATGTCCATGATTAACAATTTGACGAGCACTTCTTCTAGTTCTAGCCATACCTAGACGATAAACCATGTTATCAAGTCTAGATTCAAGAAGGATAAGTAAGTTTTCCCCAGCAATACCATGCATCTT